>NZ_JBWZCH010000004.1:0-266512 GCF_059383435.1 Pseudarthrobacter sp. HLT1-7
GCCACAAAATGTCCGTCAAGGCCAACACCGCGATTGCCCGCGAGCTCGCCGGCTGGTGCTGGTCACTGGCCGCGCCCCTGCACCGAGGAGAACGCATGAACGCGGCCTGAAAAGACGTGCCCCGGGGGCACTGATGGAAGTGACGTGGCAGCACAAGGAGCTAACTCGAGATTCCGCTATGAGCAAGCGAACCACAGATCCGTTGACGCTCGATTTTAGACACCGATACGCTCCAGCCGAACACATCGTCATGCGGTAACCAACCCGCGAATATCAGCCTGACACTGCAGTCGAGAAAAGACTCGCCAGCACCGACACCGTCCCCCGGCAGGCACAAGATGAGCGGCCCCCGGAACAAAACCCAGGAGCCGCTCATCCATGCCTCTTGACAACCGGGCCTACATATCAGCGGCCGGCCGGTGGGGCAGGGTGAATTCCCGGCCGGGTACCGTTACGGTTTAGCAGGGCTGCGTGATGGCATCGCGACGCCTCGAGGCGACACGGACGTGAAGCGACACGGACGTGAAGCGACATGAGCTGAAACACGAGAGGGATCGATGAAGATCACCGGTGCAGTACTTGAAGAAGCCGGCCGCCCGCGCCCGTTCGCGGACTCCAGGCCCATCACCATCTCCGAATTGGAGCTGGCCGGTCCCGGACCCACCGAGATCCTGGTCCGAATCGAAGCCGCCGGAATCTGCCACTCGGACCTGAGCGTCGTTGACGGCAACCGGTTGCGCCCCGTCCCGATGCTGCTGGGGCACGAGGCCGCCGGACGCGTCGTCGAGGTCGGCCCGGACGTCACGGACCTGCAGGCGGGGCAGCGTGTGGTGATGTCATTCCTGCCGCGCTGCGAACAGTGCGAGAATTGCGCCGAGGACGGCCGACTCCCCTGCACCGCAGGCTCGAGGAGCAACGGCGAGGGGACACTGCTGCACGGCTCAATGCACCTCAGCCGGGCCGGCGAGAAGATCTACCACCACCTCGGTGTCTCGGGCTTCGCCACGCACGCCGTCGTGGACCGGGCCTCGGCCGTGCCGGTCGGCGACGACATCCCCGCCGACATCGCCGCCGTCCTCGGCTGCGCCGTGCTCACAGGAGGCGGAGCCGTCCTCAACGCGGCCAAGCCCCGGCCGGAGGACAGCATCATGGTCGTGGGGCTCGGCGGCGTCGGCATGGCGGCCCTGATCACGGCCGTCTCCCAGAACGTCTCCCGGATCGTCGCCGTGGACACCCTGGACGAAAAACTCGAACACGCCCGCCGGCTGGGCGCCCACGAGACGTACACCCCGCAGCAGGTTCTCGAACAGGGCGTCAAGGCGAAGTACGTGATTGAATGCGCCGGCAACCCGCGCGCCTTCGAGACCGCCTTCGCCGCCACCGCCGTCGGCGGGACCACGATCACCGCCGGCCTGCCGCACCCGGATGCCCGCGCCCGGATATCGCCGCTGACCATCACCGCCGAGGCCCGGACAATCGTCGGCAGCTACCTCGGCTCCGCGGTACCGGCCCGGGACATCCCCAAATACGCCCAACTTTGGCGGGAGGGGAACCTGCCGGTCGAGGAGCTAATTTCCGCCCGCATCGCCCTGGCGGACATCAACCAGGCGATGGACCAGCTCGCCGACGGGAAAGCCGTCCGCCAGGTCATCATGTTCGACGCCGGGTAGCCCCGCATCCGGGTTGCGCTATCACTTGCAGGTGCTATCCCTGGTCCAGAGCGACATCTACTGATAGGTCAACGGGGGGTGGGATGGGGTGAGCCCGTGACTTGCCGCGTGACTTGCCCAGGGCGGCTGTGAATGTGACAATCGCGCGTCACACTGTCAGCATTAAGTAAATGAGCACTACTCATTTACCAAAGCCCCCCGCTACAACGCAGGGCGATACCTCCTTTTTTGGCCACCCAAAGATGCTGGCCAGCCTCTTCACCGTAGAAATGTGGGAGCGCTTCTCCTTTTACGGAATGCAGGGCATCCTCCTCTACTACATGTACTTCTCCGCCGCTGAGGGTGGCCTGGAGATTGAGAAGGGCCTGGCCGCCGGCCTCATCGGCGCCTACGGCGGCGGCGTCTATCTCTCCACCATCCTCGGCGCGTGGCTCGCGGACCGGCTCTTCGGATCCGAGCGCGTGCTGTTCGGCTCGGCCGTCATGATCATGGCCGGCCACATCGCGCTGGCCCTACTTCCAGGCATCCCCGGCCTGATCACCGGCCTGGTGCTGGTGGGCGTCGGCTCCGGCGGGCTCAAGGCCAACGCCACGGCGCTGGTGGGCAGCCTGTACCGCGAGACGGACGAACGCCGCGACGCCGGCTTCTCCATCTTCTACATGGGCATCAACGCCGGCGCCCTTATCGGTCCGCTGGTGACCGGCTGGCTGCAGGAAAGCCAAGGGTTCCACTGGGGCTTCGGTGCCGCCGCCGTCGGGATGGCCGTGGGTCTTGCCATTTATGCCTTCGGCCGCAAAAAGCTACCCGCGGAGGCGCACCGGGTGCACAACCCGCTGCCCGCCGCCGATCGCACCAAGTACGGCTTCCGGTTCGCCGGTATCGCCGCCGCGATCGCCGTGCTGCTCGCCACCGGCATCGTGAACGCCGCGAACCTGGCCATGTCCATGGCGTACGCGGCCATCGCCGCGTCCGTCCTGTACTTCGCCCTGATTTTCAGCAGCAAGAAAGTCAACGGCACCGAACGCCGCCGAGTAGCGGCCTTCATCCCGCTGTATATCGCTTCCGCAGCGTTCTGGGCCCTGTTCCAGCAGCAGTTCACCTTCATCGCCGTGTACTCGGAGGAAAAGCTGGACCGCAACCTGTTCGGCTGGGAAATGCCGGCGGCCTGGGTGCAGTCCATCAACCCGGTGTTCATTATCATCTTCGCCGGGGTCCTGGCCGCTTTGTGGACCCGCCTGGGCCGCAAGCAGCCGGGCTCGGCGCTGAAGTTCTCGGTCGGCCTGTTCACGATGGGCCTGGCGTTCCTGGCGTTCATCCCACTTGCAGGTGAGGGCAAGACGCCGCTGCTGGCGCTGGTGGGGATCCTGCTCCTGTTCACCCTCGCGGAACTGTTCCTCTCCCCCATCGGCCTGTCCGTGACCACCAAGCTGGCTCCGGAGGCCTTCCGCACCCAGATGGTGGCGCTGTTCTTCCTCTCGGTGTCCCTTGGCACCACACTGGCCGGCATCCTGTCCGGCCTCTACAACCCGACGGACGAACTGCCGTACTTCATCGGCATCGGCGGCACCGCTATGCTGCTGGCCGTCGGCCTGGCTGCGGCCTCGCCGTCGATCAAGAAGCTCATGGGCGGCGTTCGCTGAGCCGCTGAGTTCAATGCGCCCGCCGCCGGTTGAGTCCGGCAGTTACGTCCCCGCAGCCGGCGAGGCAACAGGTGAGGCGTCCGACGTCGAACTCACGCCGGCGGGCGATCTCACCGCCGGCGTGGTGGGGCCGGGCGATCTCACCGCCGGCGTGAGTGTTTCCAGCCAAATTGGAATTCAGCTGCTGCTGCAGATTGATCTGGGCCTGCTGGTTGAGGGGATTTTTGGCGTGCATATCCATGGTCTCCTCGTGCCGGAGTCCCTGATGATCAGCGAAAAGGCGCGCATTAAACTCATTGCGGAACTGCTCCATTTTAGCTTTTTCAAGAATTGATACCTGGAGGAATGTGCTTCCGCCGCCGTTGTTGGTGATTTTGAAGCGGGCGCTGAGTGCGTTCAGGAGCATGGAAACGCCCAGGAGCAGCAAGATCCAGCCAAAAACATTGTTGAGCATCTGGAAGCTGACCAGGAAGAAGATGAGCCCGAACACTGCCCGGCCCAACGAAAATTTGACGTTTACGGCAGTTGCGGCCGTGTTGGCCAGACGGAAGGTCTCCTCCGCGTATCCCAGGGGGACCGGATGACAGACGGGCTGAACTTCGTGGCGTGGGCGTTTGACTCGCCCGGAGCAAATGCAGATTGGACAACTAGATTCCGTTCAGAGAATTTCAGGACTATTCTTTGAGGATAAATTATCGATCATGCATCTGCCACGCAGACATGAGCCCCCCCAAAAGGCTTTGCATTCAGGAATGCATCATACAAATATGCCCTGGCCGGAGCCGGCTTCTTTTTGTCGGCAAGCTTGGAAAATGCCTACACCATCTGACTGGAGCGGAAAACCGATGGTTTGACGTTCTTACGCCCTGTAGGCCGTGCCGCCGGAAGCCCCCATGGCCAGCACCAGCGCGATGAGCACGATCACCAGTACCGTCAGCGCGATCCCCACGTACCCCAGAACCAGGCCGGCAATGGCCATGCCCCTGCCCGCCGGCTCGCGCCTGAGCGCCATGTGCCCGAGGATGACCGCAGCAAGCTGCGGCAGGAGAAAGACGCCCGGCCCCGCAAAGACGGCGATGCCGCAGCACAGGCTGGCGATGCTCAGGCTCTTTGGTTCCGGCGGCAGCCCGTAGTAGGCCGGCTGGCCGTAGGCGTTGAGCGGGCTGCCCGGCTGGCCATACTGTGCCGGCGCACTGTACTGCTCCTGGCCATACGGCTGCCGGCTCCGGGCACCGTAGGGCTGCTGCGGTGCTGTGCCGTACGTCGCGCCGAAAGGATCCGCGGGCTGGGTGTACTGCTCGCCGGACCCCTGAGGCGGATCCGACGGCGGCTGGTAGCCCTCCGGTGTCCCGTCGTTGCCCTGTTTCGGCTGGTCAGTCATGGTTTTCCCCTTTTGAAGTGTCTGACTTCAGGGTACCGCCGCGCTGCTCAAAGATCCTGATGATTCTTTCGTCATAGGGGCCGGATTGCGCCCAGACCGTGTTGCCGCCGGTCGTCGTCTGGCATGCTGGTGCAATGGCTAGCCGCGCGGGCACTGTTGCCCAACCCCAAGACCTTGTTGATCTCACTGCACTCCTGGATGCGTATTACGACGTGACCCCGGATCTGACCGACCCGGGCCAGCGGGTGGTTTTTGGAACCTCCGGCCACCGGGGCTCAAGTCTGAAAGCCTCCTTCAACGAACCGCACATCCTCGCCATCACGCAGGCGATCGTGGAATACCGGGCAGGCCAGGGCATCACCGGCCCGCTGTACCTGGCCAAGGACACCCATGCACTGAGCGAACCGGCGCAGAATTCCGCCCTGGAAGTGCTCGCGGCGAATGGCGTCAACGTGCTGATCGATGCCCGCCACGGCTACACGCCCACGCCGTCGCTGAGCCATGCGATCCTCACGCACAACAACAATTCCCCCGCCGGGGCTCCGCAGGCCGACGGTATCGTTATCACCCCGAGCCACAACCCGCCCGGAGACGGCGGCTTTAAGTACAACCCCCCGCACGGCGGGCCCGCGGATTCGGACGCCACGGGCTGGATCGCCAACCGCGCCAACGAACTGCTGGAGAACGGGCTGCGCGGGGTGAAGCGCACCCCCCTCGCCGAAGCCCTCGGCGCCGGCACCACCGGCAAGTTCGACTTCCTCAGCAGCTATGTGGATGATCTCCCCTCGGTCCTGGACCTTAACGCGATCCGCGAAGCCGGCGTCCGGATCGGCGCCGACCCGATGGGCGGCGCCTCGGTGGACTACTGGGGCGAGATCGGCGAACGACACCACCTGGATCTCACCGTGGTCAACCCCACCGTCGACCCGCAGTGGGCCTTTATGACCCTCGACTGGGACGAGAAGATCAGGATGGACTGCTCCTCGCCGTCAGCGATGGCCTCCCTCATCAACCGGATGTCAGAGGCCGGTCCCGGCGAGACGGCGTTTGACGTCGCCACCGGCAACGACGCCGACGCCGACCGCCACGGTATCGTCACACCTTTTGTTGATGGACACGGCGGGCTGATGAACCCGAACCACTACCTCGCCGTCGCGATCGATTACCTGTACCGGCACCGGACCGGCTGGAACCCGCAATCCGTGATCGGAAAGACCCTGGTCTCCTCCTCGATCATCGACCGCGTGGCCGACAGCCTGGGCCGGAAGCTCGTGGAGGTACCGGTCGGCTTCAAGTGGTTCGTTCCCGGGCTGCTCTCCGGCGAGGGTGCTTTCGGCGGCGAGGAATCCGCCGGCGCGTCCTTCAACAGAAAAGACGGCAGCGTCTGGACCACGGACAAGGACGGCATCCTGCTGGCCCTGCTGGCCTCGGAAATCACCGCCGTGACAGGGAAGTCGCCGTCCCAGCTCTACAAGGGCCTCACTGACCAGTTCGGCGACCCCGTGTACGCAAGGATCGATGCCGCCGCCACCCGGGAGCAGAAGGCAGCGCTGGGAAAGCTCTCGGCGTCGGACGTCACCGCCACGGAACTCGCCGGCGAGACCATCACTGCGAAGCTCACCGAAGCACCGGGCAACGGCGCCGCGATCGGCGGGCTCAAGGTGGTCACCGAGAACGCCTGGTTCGCGGCCCGCCCCTCCGGCACCGAGGACGTCTACAAGATCTACGCCGAGTCCTTCAGGGGAGCCGAGCACCTCAAGCAGGTCCAGGCCGAGGCAAAGGCACTGGTGGACGGCGTCATTTCCTAGGAGCGTTCATCCACGCACCGCGGCCGCCGGCACCGGCAGTCAGGCTGATTTATCCTCCGGGAGACTGCCGGCCAACACAGCGCGGTCCCGGCCCAGCGCCTTGGCCTCGTAGAGGGCGGCGTCCGCAGCGGCGATCATCGCTTCAAGATCCACCCGGCCGGGTGCCGTCGACGCGATCCCGTAGCTTGAGGTTGGCAGGCGGGGGATCAGTTTTGACGGGGAGGCCCGGAGCCGGCGGCTGATATCCGCCGCAATTTCCCCGGCCCGGTCGGGTGTCACGCCCGGCAGCAGGATGATGAATTCCTCTCCGCCGTACCGGCCCACGAGGTCCGAGGAGCGCACCGTGGAGGTGCAGGCATCAGCAAACGTCTGCAGTGCCGTGTCCCCCGCTGAATGCCCAAACTCGTCGTTGATGGCCTTGAAATGGTCCAGGTCAGCCAGGATCAGCGACGCCGTGGTTCTGGCGCGGTCGAGGCGGCGCAGTTCATCCTCGGCAAGGTCCAGGAAAGCCGAGCGGTTCAACAGCCCAGTCAGCCCATCCAGGGTGGCGCGGGCACGGAGATCCCGGGTCTGCTGTTCAAAGCTGAGTTCGGCCATGGTGAACGATGCCACCACCAGCAGCACGGCGGCGAAGATGGTGGTGGCCGCGGATCCAAAAACGGTCGTGAACGCCGGACCGTTGCGCCCTTCCACCAGGAAGGCCAGCAGACGGCCGAGGTAGTAGACGGACAGGATGCCCGTGCCCACGGCCAGCGTGCGGTGCACCCGGGAGTACGTGGAGTCCAGCAGGAAGAGTTCCCGGGACGACAGCCCGATCAACACGCTCATGAGACCGAGAAGGACTGCACCACCAGCCCAGTTGTTGGTGGCCGGGTTTTCCAGCACCGAGGCCACGGCAACCACGACGGGCCCGGCCGCAAGGGAAGAAATCCTGGGTGCGGCTGTCCGAAGTGAACGGGCACCGGCCCACACACTCGCGGCGCCGGCGACCAGCAGCACGTTCCCCAGCGGGTTGGCCCAGACTTGATGCGCCGTGCCATCCGGCAGGTATGCCGCGGACCCGGTGAGGAGCAGGATCAGCGACGCACACCACCAGCCGCTGTAGGCCGCCCGCGTCCGGCGGAAACTGAGGAAATAGAACAGCAGCAGCAGCGTCAGGGCCACAACAGCGAACACAACACGAACGGTCGAGGTATCCAGTACCATATCGAGGCCCCCGGTCCGCGCGTAGTTGACACAAGATCGTTTCGACCAGCGCCGCGATTTCCATCAGTATCGCACCCCGGCCAATGAACCATGAATATCGCCCGAAATAGTTCCGCAAGACCCTCACCGGAGGCTGTTGGGCTCGGTGGCCGCCCGCCGAGTTGGGTCGGCCTGTTCCTGCGACTTGTTACGACAACCTGCTTAGGCGCTCCAGAGCTTGAGGATCCGGCGGGTCGTGTGGCCGCCGTCGGGCGCCATGTCCAGGAGGGCGATCCAGCTCAGGACCAGTTCGTCGCCCTCGCTGACCCTGTCGTGTCCCCGGTGGGACACATGTGGGCGGTATCCCGCCAGGGTGTACCCGGGGGTGGGGATCCGGCCGGACAGCTCCGCCACGACGGCCACCAGCGCCTCGTGCAGTTCCTGCAGCGGCAAGCTCGGTGCGATCAGGGTGACCGGGATGAACCCGGACCGGCCGAAACGCGATTCGCCCCCGGCCGTGATCCGGCTGCCGAGCGCCGCCGCGACCGGTTCCGCCAGGCGTCCGGCAATCCGTTCTGCGAGCGGGTCGCCGGCGGCCGGCACCCGGTCCGCTTCGCCCGCGGGTGCGGGTGCGGGTGCGGGTGCGGGTGCGGGTGCCGGTGCGGGTGCGGGTGGATGATCTGCGACGTCGAACCTGACAAGCGTGATGTGCAACGGCCAGTCATCACGGAGGAATTCGAACCCCTCGGCAACGGGCTCCAGAAAGGCCACGACAATCAGGTTCCGCATGGGAAAAAGTCTGCCACGGAGCCGGCGCAGCTGGACCGCCTACCCCTTTAGATAAGGCCCGGATCCGGACTAAACTGGAAAGCGGCCCCGGATGCGGCCTTGCGCTCAACCGCAGAATTGCGTCCCGAGTGCCTCCGGCCTGTCCCCCATGGTGCCGGGGGCACCTCCGCGTCAGGTCCCGCCGGGGGCACCTGACGCGTTGGGGATTTCCGGGAAACCCGGGCACGGTAAAGTTGCTCCGGACGATTCCATCCCGCCCCGCCGCTGATTCTTTGAAAGGCCCGCCATGAGCATGCTCGGAACCAAATGGAAGCTCCACGGCAACGGCAAGTCCATCCGCCCCGGCGAGGTCGTCAAACCGGATGAGCGCCTTGCATGGCCGCTGACCATCGGCGTGGGGACCCAGCACGTTGTCGCTATGTTCGGCGCCACCTTCCTGGTCCCGATCATCACGGGCATGCCTCCGGCCACTACCTTGTTCTTCTCGGGCATCGGCACGCTGCTGTTCCTGGTCATCACCAGGGGCCGCGTGCCCAGCTACCTAGGCTCCAGTTTCGCTTTTATCGCCCCGATCATGGCCTCACAGCAGCAGTACGGCGTCGCCGGTGCGCTCGGCGGCGTGGTGCTGGCCGGCGGCGCGCTGGCGATCATCGGTGCAGTGGTGCAGAAGTTCGGCGCGGGGTGGATCAACCGGCTGATGCCGCCGATCGTCACGGGCGCCATCGTGGGGCTGATCGGCCTCAACCTCGCCCCCGCCGCGAAGAACAATTTCGACGCCGCCCCGATCACGGCCCTGATCACGCTGGCCACGATCATCCTGGTGAGTGTGTTCTTCCGCGGCATCCTGGGCCGGCTGAGCATCCTGGTGGGCGTCGTGGTGGGCTACCTCGTGGCGATGCTCCGCGGCGAAGTGGACTTCTCGAAGATCGACGCAGCGGCGTGGGTGGGGCTGCCGCACTTCCAAACCCCCGAGTTCCACCCCGGCGTCATCGGCCTTTTCGTGCCGGTGGTGCTGGTACTGGTGGCCGAGAACATCGGCCATGTGAAATCCGTCGCGGCCATGACCGGCCAGAACCTCGACGGCGTCTCCGGACGTGCGCTGATGGCCGACGGCGCCGCCACCGTACTGGCAGGCCTGGGCGGCGGCTCGGGCACCACCACCTACGCGGAAAACATCGGCGTGATGGCCGCCACCAAGGTCTATTCGACTGCGGCCTACTGGGTGGCCGGCATCTTCGCCGTGGTCCTGAGCTTCTCGCCGAAGTTCGGCGAACTCATCGCCACCGTCCCGGCCGGCGTGCTGGGCGGTGCGGCCACCATGCTTTACGGCATGATCGGCGTCCTGGGCGTGAAGATCTGGGTGCAGAACAAAGTGAACTTCTCCAATCCCATCAACCTGACCACGGCCGCCGTCGCGCTGATTGTTGGCATCGCGGACTACACCTGGACCATCGGTGACCTGAAGTTCACCGGCATCGCGCTGGGTTCAGCCGCGGCCCTGGTGATCTACCACGGCATGAAGGCCATCGCGAAGGTCCGCGGCACGGTCGCGGAGCCGGAAACCGAAGAGCCCGCTGCTGAGGCTGCGTCGAAGGCTGCCGCCAGCGCTGCGGCGAAGCGCGCGCCCAAGAAACGGCGCTAAGCGCTCCCGGACCGAGCGGAAAGGCCGGCGTCCTGCCACCGGATGCTGGCAGGGTGCCGGCCCCCGGCCGCCGAGCGGGTTAGCCGGCGTCGAACGGTTCCTCTTCGTCACTGGCGTCTTTCGGAGATTCACTCTCGGGCTGATCCGTCCCGGAGCCGTCGGGCAGTCCCGCGGCGTCCTGGCCTGGCTCCGAGGAGAACGGCCGCCCGGCGTCGGGCTCTTCCGTGTTGGAGTCATTCATCTCGGCGTCCGCTGACGGCATGGCCACCTCGGAATTTTCCGAAACGTCGGGGTCGTAGCCGGGAGTTGTGCTGGCGTTTTCTGAACTCATTTGGTCCTCCGTTCCTCCGAAGCGTCCTGCCCCGGGTTCTCCTGCACTGTCCTGGTCTTCGGCGCCGAACTGGCTCAGGTCCGGGGCGCCGGCCGGGTAGGTCTCCCCGTCCGGGCTGTCCTGGCTGAGTCCGGCGGCGTCGAACGCCTCTTCCTCGCGGGGCTGGGCGAACTTCTTCGCACCTCCGCCGGGCAATTCCTGTTCCACCGTCGGCGTTCCATAGCCGCCGGTCTCTTCGAGGGGCTCATGCTGGTTGTCCTGGGTCATTTCAATCCTCCATCACACATTGTCCGCCTGCCCAAGGTGTCGGTTTTCGAGGGACTTTCCCCGGCGACCGGCGCAAACCGGCCGCTAGAATCTTTTCCTTCGTAGTCAACAGTTCCACCCTATCCGAACCATAATCAGCAAACTTAGTACTGGCTCGGATCATTCGGGTCCTGGGGTCCCGCACGCGCCGCCGGCCGGCGTCAGGCCCCTTCGAGCACCTGGCTGGTAGCCCAGGTGAGGTACTTCGCGGCATTGGCGACGGCGTCGGCCGGGCTTCCGGCGAGATCCAGCAGTTGGACGGCGGCTACCACGCCGTGCGTGGCGAGGTCCTCCGGAGTGACCAGGATCCGTCCGGCCACCACGATCACCGGGATCCCCAGTTTCTGCGCGGCATCGGCCAGCGCAATCGGCGCCTTGCCGGTGAGTGACTGGGAATCCAGCGAACCCTCACCGGTGATCACAAGGTCCGCCCGGGCGAGCTTCCCGGCGAGGCCGGTGAGTCCGGCGACCAGCTCGAAGCCGCCTTCCAGCGCCGCGTTGCCAAAGGCCAGGAACGACGCCGGGAAGCCGCCGGCCGCACCGGCGCCCGGAACGTTGACGTCCCGGCCGGTTGCACCTCGCAGCACCGAGGCCCAGTTCCGCAGGCCTGCGTCAAGCAGCTCCACGGCGTCCCCGTCCGCACCCTTCTGCGGGGCGAAGACATGGGCGGCTCCGTCACTGCCGAACAGCGGGTTCCGGACGTCGACGGCGATCCGGAACCGCACGGCGGTCAGCCGCGGGTCGAGGCCGCTGGTATCCACCGAGACCACGTCCGCGAGGGAACCGCCGCCCAGCGGGACCACGTTGCCGGCGGCGTCGAGCGGCTTGAGTCCCAGCGCGCGGAGGGCGCCGCTTCCGCCGTCGCTCATGGCCGAGCCGCCCAAGCCCAGCACAATCTCGGTGGCGCCGGCGTCCAGTGCCGCGGCGATAAGCTGGCCGCAGCCGTAGCTGTGGGCGCGCAGGGCATTGGCCGGAGTCGGGTCCATGTGCGCCAGTCCGGAAGCCTGCGCTGTTTCGATCACGGCGGTGCCGCCGCCAAAAGCGTCCTGGCGGAGGGCCCACGCGGCGCCGACGGGCGCCAGGATCGGGCCGACGACGGCGTTGATCCGCTCTTCGTATCCGGCGGCGATGGCCGCGTCAAGCGTCCCTTCGCCGCCGTCGGCCACCGGAAACTGGAGAGCCTCGGCGTCGGGGTAGACGCGCAGGGCACCTTCGGCGATGGCTGCTGCGGCTTCGGCGGCGGTGAGGGAGCCCTTGAACTTGTCCGGGGCAATGAGGATACGCATGGCTCTATCCTGCCAGCAGCCGCAGACAGCTGGCTGCCCGGCCGTCAGGGCAGCCAGCTGCCGCGTTCCTGCAGGACTTCCTTGAGCAGATCGGCGCGGTCCGTGACGATCCCGTCAACGCCGAGGTTCAGGAGCCGGTGCATTTCGGCGGGATCATTGACGGTCCAGACATGCACCTGCAGGCCGTGCCGGTGGGCCCGCCGGACGAATCCTTGCGTCACCACAGTCACGGCGCCGTAGCTGACGGGGACCTGCAGGGCGTGGACGCCGCTGAGCGCGCGTGCCGCCACGAGGCGCAGGAAGGGATCCGGCAGCACCGGGCCGAGCAGGACAAACAAGGCGTTGGACACGATTCCGGCCGAGCCCGCGGCGGGCCGGCTCAGCTGTTTCAGCACGGCACGGCGCCGGCGGTCCGAGAAGCTGGCGATCAGCACGCGGTCATGCAGTCCGTAACGTTCGATCGCCGCGGCCAGGGCGTCCACCGACCTCCAGTCCTTGACGTCGAGATTCAGTCGGACCGCAGGAAAGGCAGTGACGAGTTCCTCGAAAAGCGGGATGGGCTCGGCCCCGCTGATCCTGGCGCGGGCAACAGTCTCGGCGGAAAGCTCCGAGATCCGGCCGCTGCCGTCCGTGACCCGGTCCAGGGTGTCGTCGTGGAACAACAGCAGGACGCCGTCGGCGGTGGTGTGGACGTCGGTTTCCAGGTGCCGGTACCCCAGTTCGACGGCGGCGCGGAACGCGGCCATGGAATTCTCCAGGCCGTCCCGGGAGAAACCGCGGTGAGCCATGGCAAGGGGTACTCCCGGCGCGGCATCACCGTCGTCGCCCGGGCCGCCGGGGGCGAAAAAGGGATGCGGGTTCGTCACCCCTGAAGCGTACCGGAGCTGTCCGCCCGGGTGTCCGGATCAGGAAGCGTGCGGGAAGATTTCGACGCCGTCGCTGCAGTGCAGCAGCGTGCGGCCGCGTCCGCCGTCGAGGTCTACCCAGACGGCGGTGTGATCCGAAGTGACGGCATGTACCAGGCCGCCCGTTTCATAGCCCGGCGCCAGGCGCACGCGGATGCGGTCACCCTGCCGCAGGCTCCGCCACCGGGCATCCGGATCCACCCGGCGCAGGGGCTGTTCGTGCAGGTTGCGTGTGCGGTACTTAGCCATAATTCCCCACCATCAGTGAACAATCCGTCGCGAATCTTCAGCGTAGGAGGCGAAGATGAACGCCAGTTGACCGCAAGCTGTGAGTCCGGTGCCGCGGGTTCCGCGAGTGCCGCGCCGTGGGCGCCGCAGTCGGCGAACGCGGGGGCCTTGGGCCGCCGATCCCGGCTCAGGGCAGCCGGACGCCCAGGGCTGCGAGCTTGGCCTCGAGGATCTGGGCGACACCGTCGTCGTCGAAATGCGGGGCCTGCTGGCCTGCGGCGCGGATGGCCTCCGGGTGGCCGCTGGCCATCGCGTAGCCGTCGCCGGCCCAGCGCAGCATCTCGATGTCGTTGGGCATGTCCCCGAATGCCACCACGTCATGTGATCCGATACCCAGTCCTGCAGCGTATTCTGCGAGGGTGACGGCCTTGTTGACCCCGGGGAGGGAAAGTTCCAGGAGCGCCATGTTCGGCGCAGAGTGGGTGGCCGCGGCCAGATGCGCGACGGCGGGCGTCACCTCGGCCAGGAATTCATCGGCGCTGCCCTCCCGGACGACGGCCAGGAACTTCACCACGGAGTCGGCCGCCGAGAGGGTGCTGTGCAGCGGCGCGGGGGTGAATTCGGCGAGCAGCCTGCTTGAGCCGTGCTCGATGAACCCCGGCTCGAGGTGGAAGCCGGTCAGCGTTTCGGCCGCGAACAGCGCCGCGGGGCGCAGGCGCTGGATGATCCGGCGGGCCTCGAAGACCGCGTCGAGCTGCAGGCCCCGGGCTGAAACCATCCGGTCCGCCGACAGGTCCCAGACCACCGCGCCGTTGGAGCAGATGACGGTTCCGGCGTGACCCAGCCGGTCCTGCAGGGGGTGGAGCCAGCGCGGCGGACGTCCGGTGACGAAGACGAGTTCCACTCCGGCATCGCGGCAGGCATGGAATGCCCGGACAGTCCGGTCACTGATTCTGCCATCGTGGCCGAGGATCGTTCCGTCAATATCACTTGCTACCAGCCGCATACCGCCAGTCTACGTCGGCGGGCCGGGGCGGGTTCCCATTCCGCGCAGCCTGGCGCATAGGGGCCCCACCGTCCTGCGGGCGCCATTTCGACGGTTCCGTGCGCACTCGACGCTTGTTTACGTCGAGTGCGCACGGAACCGTCGAAACGGGCCTTTAGGTGCCGGTGCCGTCCGGGGCCTGCGCCCTCTGCTCCATCCGGTTCAGTTCCGCGCGGTTGGGCGGGTTGGCGCCGGCCCGGGACACCGTCACGGCTGCCGCGAAGGCGGCACGGGCCAGGAGTTTTCGAAGGCTACCGGCGGAAATCCCACGGAGGTTCTTGCGGTTCTGCGCCCCGACCAGGCCCAGATCCACCACGCCGGACAGCAACGCCGCCATGAAGGAATCCCCGGCCCCGACCGTATCCGCCACGGTCACGGAAGGCGCGGGGAAGTGCGTTTCGCCGGAAGCGGTGACGCCCCAGGGCCCTTCGGCACCGCGGGTAACCACCACTATGGCCGGGCCTTCGGAACCGCCGGGTGAGAGCCAGCGGCGGGCCGAATCCAGGGAATCCGCACCCGGATACAGCCATTCAAGGTCCTCGTCGGAAGCCTTGACCACGTCGGCCAGCGCAACGAATTTTTCGGCCTGCCGGCGCGCGTAGCCAACGTCCGTGATGATGCTGGGCCGGCAGTTCGGATCAAAGCTGATCGTCGCCAAAGAATGGGCATGCTCGACGGCGGCGAGCACCTCGGCGGCGCCGGGCGCCAGCATGGTGGCGATCGAGCCGGTGTGCAGCAGCGTGGTGCCCTGCAGCAGGAACGGCAACCGGTCCGCGAGGCCGGGCAGCTCCCAGGCGAGGTCGAACGTGTAGCTGGCAGCGCCGTCGTCGTCGATCAGGGCGGTGGCCACGGACGTCGGCAGCCCGTCCGGCCCCATCGGGAACAACACGGAACTGCTCTTCAGATGCGCCGCAACAGATTCACCGTAGGCGTCGCGCCCGTAGCGGCCGATGAACTGCACCGGATGGTCCAGCCTCGCCAGCCCCACCGCCACATTGAGGGGGCTTCCGCCGACGTGGGCCTGGGTACCGGTGGAACGCTGGACCACGTCAACAAGGCCCTCGCCAATAACTGTGAGCATGCTCATACTCTGCCAGAAAACCCCGACCCGGGGCGCCAATGTCGCCGGCGGCCGGTGTCGCCGGGGCCGCGGTTACGGCGCCCGAAAGTTACGGGGCCGTGTCCGGGGTAATCCCGGTGGCCCCGCCGGACGGGCTATCGGGCGGAGCCGCCCTGCTGGTAGACATCCGGAATGCCGTCTTGGTCGGAGTCGATCTTCTCTTCTTCCTCCGCCTTCCGGTAGTGGCGGTTCCGGGTGCGCAGCACGGCTGTGGCCAGTAGGGCGGCCAGCACCGAGGCCGCGAGGATCCCCACCTTGGCGTGGTCGTCGTGGATGTTGCCGTGCCCGAAGCTCAGCTCGGCCACCAGCAGGGAGACCGTGAAGCCAATCCCGGCCAGGAGTGCCACGCCGAAGATGTCGATCCACTTGAGCGAGCTGTCCAGCGTTGCCCGGGTGGCTTTGGTCAGCAGCCAGGTGGTGCCCAGGATCCCGATTGGTTTGCCCAGGACGAGGGCCAGAATGATGCCGACGGCCACCGGATCAGTCAGGGCCGAGCCGAGTCCTTCCCAGCCCCCCACGGCCACTCCGGCGGAGAAGAACGCAAAGATCGGGACGGCGATTCCGGCGGAGATCGGGCGGGAGCGGTGTTCGAAGATTTCGGCCAGGCCGGGTCCGGCGTCCGGCCCGCCGCTCGCCTGTGACCGCAGCACCGGGATGGCGAACCCCAGCAGGACGCCGGCGACAGTGGCGTGGATCCCGGAGGCGTGCACCAGGGCCCAGGTAGCGAGGCCCAGCGGCAGCAGGATGATCCAGGCGGCTTGTGCGTTGACGCCGAAGAACCGCCGGTACTTCTGGGCCAGGAAGGTGTAAAGGGCCAGCGGAATGAGCGCCCACAGCAGCGGCAGGGCCTGGATATCACTGGAGTAGAAGATGGCGATGATGGTGATGGCGATCAGGTCGTCCACCACAGCCAGAGTGAGCAGGAAGATGCGCAGGGCGCTGGGCAGATGCGAGCCGATGATGGCCAGCACGGCGACGGCGAAGGCGATGTCCGTGGCAGTGGGAATCGCCCAGCCCCGCAGGGTCTCCGGGCTCGCGAGGTTGACGACGGCGTAGATGCCCGCCGGGATGATGACGCCGCCCACGGCCGCAGCGACCGGCACAATCGACTTACTCAGCTGCCGCAGGTCCCCCGCAATGAACTCGCGTTTAAGTTCAAGGCCCACCAGGAAGAAGAAGATGGCGAGCAGCCCGTCGGCGGACCACGCGCCGAGGCTCAGTTCAAGATGCCACGGCTCGTATCCGATCTTGAAGTCGCGGAGGGCGAAGTAGCTCTCCGAAACCGGCGAGTTGGCCCAGATGAGGGCGATCACGGCGGCTGCGACGAGCAAGGCGCCGCCGACCGTCTCCTTGCGGAGGATCTCGCCGATCCGGAGGGATTCGGCGTAGCTTCCTCGGCCCAGGACTGTGGTGAGGCGGGAGCGGGGGGGAGGTGTGGGGCTCATGCGGGAGTCCTAAAAGTTGGGTCGACAGAACTATGCCGACCAGACTTCCCGGCGCACCTGCATCCCAGTCTAGTGGGTCACGCCATGGTGCTGAAGCGTTCGGCTTTGGCTTTGCTGCCCTGGACAATGATCTGGTCGTCGTCGTAGAGCACCGTTTGCGCGGTCGTGTGGCCCCAGATCCCGCCGGGACGTTTGACCGCCACGATGGTGATGCCGTACTTGTCCCGGAGGCCCAGTACTCCCAGCGGCCGGTCACGGATCCCGGCGGGCGGGCTGGTCCGGATCATCACGAAATCGTCCTCGAATTCCACATAGTCAAGAATCGAACCCAGGACCAGGTGCGCGACGCGCTTGCCCATGTCGTGCTCCGGCCGGATGACGTGCTCGACGCCGAGCTGGCCCAAGATCTCGGCGTGCGGTTCACTGATGGCCTTGGCCCAGATCTGGGGATGCTGGAATTTCAGGATCCGGGAGGTCGTCAGGATGCTGGCTTCGATATCCGAGCCGATCCCGACCACCGCCCGGTCGAATTCGTGGACGGAGAGCTGGCGCAGCACCTCCTCCTTGGTGGAATCGGCCCTGACCACATGCGTGAGGCGTCGATTGAAGGACTGAACGATTTCTTCGTTGGAGTCGATGCCGAGCACTTCGGTACCCTGTGCCTCCAGTTCCAGGGCCAGCGAGCCGCCAAAACGGCCGAGGCCGATCACCACCACCGAGGATGCCTTGTCGCTGGCGGCGGCGGAGTGGGACGAAAAGATATTCCTAGCCAATGAGGGGCCTTTCCTTGGGGTACTCGTAGAGGGTGGGTCGTTCGCGCAGGGCCAGAGCCGCGCCGAGCGTCACCGGACCCAGCCTCCCGACAAACATCAGCAGGATCAGGACGAGCTGGCCCGCGGGAGGGATTGCGGCGGTGATGCCGGTGGACAGCCCCACCGTGGCGAAGGCCGAGATGACCTCGAAAAGAATCCGCTCCTGCCCGAAGTCGGTGATCAGCATCAGGAACATCGTGGATCCTGTGACCAGGGCGATCGCCAGGAGCACCACGGTGATGGCCTGGCGGTGGACGGCGCGGGACAGTCGCTTGCCGAAAATGTTCACGGCCGTTCCACCCCGCAGCTCGGTGCTGAGGATGAAGAACAGCACGGCGAAGGTGGTGATCTTCAGGCCGCCGGCAGTACCGGCCGGGCCGCCGCCGATAAACATGAGGATGTCCATACCCAGCCAGGAAACCGGATTCATCTGGGCTATATCGACGCTGTTGAAGCCCGCGGTGCGGGTAATGACGGACTGGAAGAAGCCGGCCAGCACCCGCTCGGCAGGATGGAGTCCGCCGAGGGTTGCCGGATTCGCCCATTCGACGGCGGTGAGGAACACGGTGCCGCCTACCAGGAGGATGGCTGAACCGACGAGGACGAGCTTCGTGTTCATACTCCAGTGGATCGGACGCCGGTAATGCCGGCCCAGTTCGAAGAGGACCGGGAATCCGAGTCCGCCGATGATCACCGCGGCGGCTATCGGCAGGCAGATCCAGGGGTCGCCGACGAACCCCATCAGGTTGTCCGAGTACAGGGCAAAGCCGGCGTTGTTGAAGGACGAAATTGAGTGGAAGACCCCGTGCCAGACCGCCTTGCCCAGCGGATAGCCGTACCCGGCCATAAACCGGATGCTGAGAATCAGCGCCAGGGCCGCTTCCACGGCGAGGCTGATGAGCAGCACGCCGACCAGCACGCGGCGGACGTCGCCGAAGCCGCTGCTCTTCGTTTCCGTGGCAGCGGATATCCGGGACTTCAGCCCCAGCCTGCGGGCGGTCAGGACGCCCAGCAGCGTGCCGAACGACATAACACCAAAACCGCCGATCTGGATCAGGACGAGGATGACCACCTGGCCGAATCCGGTCCAGAAGACCGGCGTGTCCACGGTAATCAGGCCGGTGACGCAGATCGAGGAGGTGGCAGTAAACAGCGCCTCCAGAAACGTTGCCCCGCCGTCGCCTGCCTTGGCCACCGGGAGCAAAAGCAGTCCGGTGCCGGCAGCCACTGCACCGGCGAAGCCGAGGACGATCACCTGGGCAGGGTGGCGCGGCGCGAAGGACCGGGCGAACTTGGTGAAGCCCGTCGCCAGGGCGCGCAGGAACGCGGGAACTTCAGCTTGCATAGGGGTCACGCTACCACCGGGCGGGGGCTGCACCGGATGGGGTTCTGCTCAGCAGTTGCTGCACGAGTTCCCGGCACTTCCGGTAGGCGGCGGCCTTTGGGTCAATCAGGGCGAAGTGGTCACCCGGCACTTTGAGGAGCTGGACCGGGGCGCCGGCAGCCTTGGCCGCTGCGACATAGGACTCCGACTGGCTCACCGGAACCGTGTCGTCTTCTGTGCCGTGGACGGCATATACGGGGATACCCAGCGGCAGCGCACTCATGGGGTCCACGTATTTATGCCGTTTGGGGTATTTTTCCGAGGAGCCGCACAGCAGGTTGCTGACCGCACCGTTGCTGAGGTTCAGCCTTTCCGCCTCGGCCAGATTCAGCACCCCTGACTGACTGACGACGCCCGTGAGGTTCACCTCGCCGTCGTCGTCCTTGCGCAGCAGCTGGCGGTCCGCGTCCGGGGCACCGAGCTGCCCGAGCCGGCTTCGTCCGGCCGCCCAGACGGCGAGGTGGCCGCCGGCGGAGTGGCCCAGGGCCACCACGCTGTCCAGTCCAAGTCCGTGGTCAGCCGCTACGTCACGCAGTTTGTCGATCCCGGCCAGCACATCGGAGAAGGTGTTCGGCCAGCCGCCGCCATTGCCGGCGCGGCGGTACTCCAGGTTCCAGGCGGCCATTCCGTGCGCCGCAAGGTCCTTAGCGAGGGGTTCGCCGAGTTCGGCACCGTACTGCGAGCGCCAGTAGCCGCCATGGATGACCACCACAATGCCCTTGGGCACGGCAAGATCCGGCAGGAAGAGTTCCCCCCATTGGCTGGAGTCATCGCCGTAGCTGTACTTGTGCCGCTTCACAGTGTCCTCCTTGGGGCCTGCTGAACAGGCGGCGGAGACTGCCCCCAGAGTCGCGGCCGCTGCGGCCGCGATCAAAGCCCGACGCCGCACATCAGCCATGGGGAGAGCCTACCTTGGGTGCCGCGCGGCGGGGCGTAAGGCAGCGCCGTCGTCGTACCTCCGCCGTAAGCTGGACGCATGGCGAGTAACTGGGATCGGCTGGAACCGAGCCTGCGCGAATCCGTGCAGGAAAACGTGGAACTCTACGAGCGGGTCCGCCCTGCCCTGAAACTGGTGACCCGCGAGGTCCTGCTGACGCTGCGGTCCATGCTCAAGGGCACCGAGGTGACCCCGCTGTTCGTCACCGGCCGCACCAAGACCGTGGAATCCTTCCGCGAGAAGATCTCCCGCACCGAGGAGCCGCTGGAGCCCGGCGGCCCTCCGGTACTTAAGTTCCCCGACCCGTTCCGGACCCTGAATGACATGGTGGGCATCCGCGTGATCACCAAGCTGCCGGCGGAAAACGCGGTGGTGGCCAACCTGATCAAGCGCCAGCGTCAGCTCTTCGACTGCCGCGGGGACCGCGAGAAGGACATCGGCTCGATCGAGTCGGGGACCTACGGCTACTCCAGCCGGCACCTGATCCTGCGGACCATCCAGAACGAGGCCGTCAAGGAGTACCAGCAGGCCGTTAATCCTGATGTCCAGCCGAACGGCAGCTACTTCTTCGAATGCCAGATCCGCACCGTGTTCGCGCATGCCTGGAGCGAGATCGAACACGACATCCGCTTCAAGGCCGAGGACCCGCGTGCCTGGACCCCGCACTTCGACCGCCAGTTCACCGCCACGGCCGCCATGCTCGAAACCGTGGAAGGGGCGTTCGCTGACCTGCACGAGCGCTACGAGGAGGTCCGCAGCTACTGGGACATGGACGGCGAAGGAGCCGCGCCGCTCACCCCGAACCGGATCCGCGACGTGTGGCGGACGCTGCTGCCGCACGTGGACCGGAAGGTCGACGACGACTGGGGCTGGGCCGCCGAACTCATGGCCGCGCACGGGCTCAACCAGACCATGCAGCTCGCCGGGCTGCTCAGAGCCAACCGGATCACCGAGGTCCGCAAGGCCCTGGACCACCGCTACTCCCCCGGCCCGGACCGGCTGCTGGATGACCTGCTGCTCTGGCAGTACGGCACCAAACACATCGAACTCACCGCTGAACCGGCCGACGCCGTCCCGCACCCGCGGCGCGACAGCCTCCTGCGGCGGCTGAAGCAGATTGAGCGGTACCGGCTGACGGAGGGGTAGGGAACGCGCTGATCCTAGAGCGCGGTCGGCTCCAGCCGTTCCTCGAGCACTTCAGCGGTTGGGCCTCCGGACTTTTCCAGCCGCACCCGGTAGGCGGCTTTGCCTGGCACTTCGGTGACCGCTTCGACGAGTCCGGTCCCGCGGTAGAGCAAGCCTACGCCGTCATCGGTGCAGTGGGTCTCGCCTAACGTCCCGTCCGCCACCAGACGGTGAACGAGGGGACGGCGTGCAGCTTCGGAATCGTAATGGACCCCGTTGTCGTACGGCAGCAGCCCCAGCCCGTTGCCCACAGCGCGAAGCTCGGGTCCGAACGAATCGGTGGTCCCGCCGTCGAACCAGCAGATCGATCCGGCCGACACCCCTGCCAGCACTACTCCTGCCTCCCAGACGCGCCGGAAGATGTCATCCAGCTGGTGGGCGCGCCAGACGGCGAGGAGGTTGACCACCGAGCCGCCGTTGACCCAGACGACGTCCTGGCCGAGCAGGTATTCCTCGACGTTGTCCACGTTGGGCATGGTGAACAGGTTCAGGTGGGTGAGCCGGAAGCCTGCGGCGTTCCCCGCTTCGCTGATCTCGTTGTTGAACCACCGCTGATCCCCGCTGGCGGTGCCGACGTGGGCAACTTTGGGCGCCCGGCCGGTGGCACCGGACAAGTCCACCGCGTGATGGACCAGCTTGTTGAATTCCAGCCGTGTCCGCGCCCCAGGTTTGTAGCCACCGGAGGTCGCAAGAATTGTCGGGCTTTCGGCAGCCATGGCGGGGTCCTCCTTGGACGGGGAAGTGCGGTCGTGGAGTCGAGCGTACAGGCGGCCGGACCTCCCGGGCTTTTTCGATGCGCAAATTCCCCGGCGCTACCGGAATTCCGGTAGCGCCAGGGGATTTGCGCGTCGCAGGGCGGGTTGCGCGTCGGGGTCAGGCGAAGCGCGCCAGGGGGTTCCGCAGCCGGCCGGATTTCTGCAGGCCACCGGACGGGTCGGTGAGGTCCAGCATCTGCTGGTTGTTGCGCAGCTGCAGCCGGTTCAGGCAGGACAATTCGAAATCCTCCGCGAACAGTTCATGCCGGGCAAACTGTTCCGCGAGCTCGGGGTGCTCGCCCTGGTAGCTCCGGAGGACGGCCGCGGCGGTCCGCCAGAACTCGTCGCCGCTGAGCTTGCCGTCTTCCTCCAGCAGGGCGCTGAGGAACCGGAAGATACAGTCGAAGACGTCGGTGAAGATGGCGAGGACCATCTCCTCGTCGGGGATCTCCACCTTAATCCGTGCCACATCTTCGGGCAGATCCAGCCGGTCACCCATGACCACGATCTCCTCGGCGATGTCCTTCATGACGGCACTGACCGGGACGCCGTTTTCCAGGATCAGGATGACGTTCTCGCCGTGCGGCATAAAGGCCAGCTCGTGGGAATAGAGGCAGTGCGCCAGCGGGACGAGATAAGCCTCGAAGTATCGGCGCAGCCACTCCGCGGGTTCCAGGCCGGAACGCTCGATCAGCGCGGAAACCATCGGCTTGCCCGCGGCGTCAATGTGCAGGAGCGCGGCCATGGTGGTCAGTTGCTGCCCCTGTTCCAGCAGGGGCAGCGGACTCTCCCGCCACAGCGCGGAGAGCATCTTCCGGTACGGCGAATCCTTGGCGGTTGCCGCCTCGTAGTAGCCGTTGTGATAACCGATGGCAGCAACTTCCCGGATCACTTTCAGGCCGCGCTTCTGCAGCGCGGCGTCACTGTGGATCAGCCCGTGGAGCCAGTCGTTGATGGCCGGCGTGGCTTTCATGTACTGCGGTGACAGGCCCCGCATGAAGCCCATGTTCAGCACCGACATGGCGGTCTTCACGTAGCACTTCTCCGGCGACACCGTGTTGAAGAACGTCCGGATGGATTGCTGGGCCTGGTAACGGTCCGCCGTGGTCCCCAGATGGACGATGTGCCGCTGCGCTAATTCGGCGGCGAAGGTCACGGTGAGCTTGTTGTCCCATTGCCAGGGGTGGACCGGCATCAGGAAGTACTCCGCCGGATCCAGTCCCCGGGCGCCGAGCTCTGCGGTGAAGTACGCGACGGCGGGCGTCCCCAGTTCGGCGTCGAGGTGGTTCCGGTAGCCGAGCCCCCCGCTGGCGGTGAAGACGGCCTTGCTCCGGTGCACCGCGATCCACTCCAGCTGCACGGGGGCGCCGGCCTCGGGCGCAAAGGCGCGGAAGTCGGCAATACCTAAGCCCAGCCGGCCGTTGTTGGCCACGAAGCAGGGGTGGCCTTCGGTCATGCTCCGCTCGATGGCCTGGAAGTCGATGGCGGCGTCGGCCCCGCCGGTCACGCCGGCTGCCAGCTCCCCGGCAGACGGCTGGCCCCTCCACTGCTTGTACGCGTGGCTGGCAAGCGTGCTGCTGATTTCCTCGAGATAGACCGCGAGCATCTCCTCGCGGATTCCCAGGCTGCCCCGGAATTCCGTGATGAAGCGCAGGGCATCGAGCTCAAGCCCCTCCTCCGCGGGACATGCCCCTTCTTCGGCCCCCGTACCGGGCATATCGGAACGTGCCCCCGCGTCGAGGCGGCGGATGGACATGTCCGCGATGGACCAGTGCTCGAGCTCCAGTTTCCGGGCCGTAAAGCGGTACTCCACGGCGCCGTCGTCACTGATGATGCGGTAGTCGGCCGGTTTCCGCGCGACCCCCGGGGCGTCCGGGCCGGGTTCGTCCTGGCCGGGTACGTCCGGGCCGGGTTCGACCAGGCCGGGCCGTTCGGCCCCACGCCGTTCCGGCCCAGGTTTGCCAGGCCCGAACCCTTCAGCTCCACACCCCTCCGGCACCACGAGTTCCGGCACCAGGATCCGTTCGTGCGAGAACTCGGCGAGTGCCTTGCGGATGAGATGCCGGTTGGCGGCGGCCCAGCGTTCCGGCGTCAGATGGGCTGCGGCGGTGCTGGAGGTCAGAACGAATTCACGTGCGGCGGTGGTCATAGTGGTGCTCCCTGGCGGGTCGGGGACAGGTGAAGCCCGGTGCGGGCCGAGTGGAAGGCTTTCCGGGTGCAGAAGCTGAGCAGCGCCCGCTTGCCGGGTAGCTCCACGAATCCGGCGGGCTCGAAGCCCAACCGTGCGTTAAGAATGTGGATTTTCGTGTTGCGGGCGTCGGGTTCCACCACAATGCGCTCCACCTCCGTGGCGGCAAAAAGCCGTTCCAGGGCGGCTTCCATGACGGCGGCGGTGAAGCCCGGCCGGACCGGGCCGGCCGGCGGGGCGACCAGGAGGTGCATCCCGAGATCCCCCTGTTGGACGGAGTACACAGGGGCCAGCGGCGACAGCGCCGGACGGTATTCCTCCAGCAGGAGGGCGGGGACGCCGTCGTCGAGCCCCAGCAACGCGTGGTGGTGACCGCTCGACTGGATTCTTGAGTACTCCGCCACGACGTCGTCCACGGTGCAGCCGAGCATGCCCCAGAAACCGGCGTACTCCCGTGTCACCCAGCTGTGGAGGAGCGGCGCGTCGGCCACTGGATCCAGGCAGCGGAACGTGAAGCTCATGCCGAAACGTCCGCTGTTTCGGGGAAGCCCGCCGGGGATCCTGGCTGCGGCGGCGGGCCGAAGTGCTGGAACGCGATGCTGCGCTCCACCGGATAGATCTCGCGGCCCGTGATCTCGCGCAGGATGCAGGAGTTGCGGTAGGCGGCCATGCCCAGGTCCGGCGTGACGAAGCCGTGGGTGTGCAGTTCGGCGTTCTGGACGAATATCTCGCCGGGTTCGACGCCGGTGCTGTAGTTGCGCTCCACGGCGAACCTGCCGTTACTGTCCCGCGCGATCCGGTCCTGTACCCCCGCCAGGAACGCCGGTTCCCGGTACGCGTAGCCGGTGGCGAGCACCACGGCCCCGGTCTCCAGCGCGTAGCCGGCGCCGGTCTCCGCATGCCGCAGCCGCAGCGTGTGAAGTCCCGCCGCCGCGTCCCAGGAGGCGCCGGTGAGCGCCGAGTGGGTGAGCAGCCGGGTATCCACCATCCCGGAGAGGCTCTTGGTGTACAGGAGGTCGTAGATGGCGTCGATGAGCTCGGAATTGATGCCCTTGTAGAGGTTTTTCTGGCTCTTGACGAGGCCGTCGCGCTGCTCCTGCGGGAGAGCATGGAAGTAGTCCACGTACTCCGGCGACGTCATTTCCAGCGTCATCTTGGTGTATTCGAGCGGGAAGAACCGGCCGGACCGGGTGACCCAGTTCAGCTGGTAGTCATGGACGTCGATCTCCTGCAGCAGCTCGTAGTAGATTTCCGCGGCACTTTGCCCGCTGCCCACGATCGTGATGCTTTGCTGGCGCTGGAGTTCACTCTTCCGGGGCAGGTACCCGGCGTTGTGGAGGACCAGCCCGCCGCCGTCGATGATGCCGTCACAGGCCGCCGGAACAAACGGCGAGGTTCCGGTGCCCAGCACCAGCCGCCGAGCGTGCAGCACCTCCGGCCCGTCCGGACCGTCCACCGCCAGCCGGTAGACGCCGCCGTCATACGTTATCCCCCGGACGTCCGTGCCGAAGCGGACGGACTCCAGCTGGCCGGCCACCCACTGGCAGTACTGGTTGTACTCGGCGCGCAGGGGGTAGAAGCTTTCGCGGATGTAGAAGCGGTAGAGCCGTCCCGTCTGCTTCAGGAAGTTCAGGAAGGAAAAGGGCGACGTCGGATCGGCGAGGGTCACCAGATCGGCCAGGAAGGGAACCTGCAGGTGGGCCGGTTCCAGCATCATTCCGGGGTGCCAGTCGAAGGATTCCCGGCGTTCCAGGAAAATGCCGTCCAGCCCGTCGACGGGCTCGCTCAGCGCCCCGAGGCCGAGGTTGAAGGGCCCGACGCCGACGGCGGCAAAGTCGTGGACGCGCTGCGGCGCCTGTGCGCTGCGGGCGCTCATGCCCTCGCCTCCTGCCGGGCGAGCAGCGACGCCCCGGTGGACCGCAGCAGCTCGAGGATGCCGCGGATGTCCTCCAACGTCGCCTCGGCATTGAGCAAGGTGAACTTCAGGTAGTGCCGGCCCGCCACCTTCGTACCTGCCACGACGGCCTCTCCGGAGGCAAAGACGGCGGAGCGGATGTCCTGGTTAAGGCCGTCCGCGGCCTCGTCGGACACGCGGCTGCCGTCCGGGTGAAGCGGCCGGAAGCGGAACACCAGGGTGCTCAGTTGGGGCGGTGCGGCGATTTCAAAGTCGGGGTCCGAGGCCAGCACCGCCCCCACGTCCGATGCCAGGTCAATGGCCTCGTCGAAGAGCGCGCCGAGCGCGCCGGCTCCCATGATCCGCAGCGTCAGCCAGAGTTTCAGGGCGTCGAAACGGCGGGTGGTCTGAATGCTCTTGTCCACCTGGTTGGGTCGGTCGACGGCGGCGGCCGGGTTCAGGTAGTCGGCGTGGTATTTCACATACCGGAGCGTGGCCGCGTCACGGACCAGGAGGGCACTGGAACTGACCGGCTGGAAAAACGTTTTGTGGAAGTCGACGGTGACCGAATCTGCCCGGTGGATCCCGTCCAGCAGGTGCCGGTGCCGGCCGGACACCATCAATCCGCCGCCGTACGCCGCATCCACGTGGAACCAGGCGCCGGACCCGCGCGCCGCTGCGGCCAGCTCCGCGAGGGGATCAATCGCGCCGAAGTCGGTGGTGCCGGCCGTGGCCACAATCGCCATCGGCACCAGTCCCTCGTCCCGGGCCTGTGCCAATTTGCCGGTCAGGGCACGGGGATCCATCCGGTGGTCCGGCCCGCACGGCACCGGCACGACGGCGTCGTACCCCAGCCCCAGCATCGACGCAGATTTCTCGATGCTGAAGTGGCTGTCCGCCGAGGTAAAGATGCGCAGCTTCTCCAGGAGCGACGGCAGCCTGAGCCCGTCATTTTCCGGATCCAGCCTCTGCCATTCCACGGCCTGGTTCCGGGCTAGCAGCAGGGCCTGGAAATTGGACTGGCTCCCGCCCGAGGTGAAGACGCCGTCCGCGGCTGCTCCCAGCCCAAGCTGCGCTGCGGCCCAGGCTATGAGCCTGCGCTCAATCAGCGTTGCACCGGCGCTCTGATCCCAGGTGTCCATCGAGGAGTTCACCGCAGACAGGACAGCCTCGGCAACGAGGGCCGGGATGACGACGGGACAGTTCAGGTGGGCCGCGTACTTTACATCGTGGAAGTAGACGGCATCCCGGAGGTAGACCTCCTCCAGTTCCTCGAGCGCAGCCGCAGTATCGGGCAGCGGGGTGTCGAGATCCACGCTGTCGACCCGGGACTTCATCTCGCCGGGCGTGACACCGGTGAACGGACGCGTGCAGCGCGATACCTTGGCGGCCGCAGCCTCCACACCCTGCAGCACCTGGGCCGAATACCGGGCCGCGTTGCGGGCATTGAAAAGGTGGGCGGTGGCCGATTTCACCAGCTCCGTCCGGGACTCACACAGGGTCGCCGGCCCGGGCGGGGATGCGTGATTGGGCACAGGAGTTCGAGGCGTCACAGAGGAATCCTTTGGTTGACGTTGTCAATACTTAGCCAACCCTTACTTAGGCGCACCTTAACGTCAAGTTTGTATGACTTAATTCCTCCGGGCGCTGTGTTCGGCCCTATCTGTGGGCGTAGGTTAGGCAGTCGGCATTGTCGGCGCCGGGCCCGACATGCACCTCGGCGGCATTGCACATCAAGTGGTCGTTATTGGCACATTCAGAGCGCTGGCAGGCTCCGACGTCGGCCAGCACCTTGGGCAGGCCGCCGTGGACGCCGATATCGATGAATGTGGCGCAGGAGGCGTGATTTTCGGCACCGCCCACCGTGATGGCGGCGGCGTTGCACGAAGAGTGATCGTTGAAAGAGCAATTGCTAACGCTGCAGTCGGCTACGTGAGTGCTCATTGGAAGGTCCTTCGTGGTCTGGCCACCCGGGCTGGGCGGCTCCTTTAGTCCACGGTAGGCCCGGTCTGCGCAATCAAAAAGACCCAATTGTGTGAGCTAATTTGTCGGGGGTGGCGGGGCGGTCCTCACCGGGTCCTCACCGGGTCCTCACCGGTCCTGCCCCAGTCCCGACCGGCCCGCGGAGGGTGACGGGCCGGCAGGCGCGGCCCCGTCGCGTCTTCGACGCGCGAAATTCCTGGCGCTACCGGAATACCGGCCGCGTCAGGAATTATGCGCGTCATGGTGGGGTTGGCGCGTCGCGGGGTGGTTCGCGCGTCATGCCTTCGGGCCCTGGAACCTCGCAACGTACCGCCGCTGCCATGGTGTCTCCACGGCACCCGGGAGGTAGTTCCGGCGGACGAAGGACACCGCGTCTGCTGCCGGCACTCCGTCCAGGATGGCGATACAGGCGAGGGCGGTACCGGTTCGCCCGCGGCCGCCCAAGCACGCGACCTCAACCCGCCCGTCCGCGGCACGGCGCCAGGCGTCCGTCAGCGCAACGAGGGTGTCGGCGTCGTCGGCCGGCAGCCGGAGATCCCGCCACCGGACCCATCGGGAGTCCCAGCCGGGCGGCTCCGGAGCCTCGCCCAGCAGGTAGAGCCCAAAGCCGGGGTACGGGCCGGCCGGAAGCGGCCTGCGCAGGCCGCGGCCGCGGATGAGGCGGCCGGATGGAAGTTCGAGGACTCCCTCCGTCCCAGCCTCCCACGTCTGCGTCATGCTCCCGAGGGTAGCCCCTGCCGCTGGTGAATTGCGGCTGCCTCAACGATCGCCGGGTGCTTCGCCGTTTCCGACGGCCTCAATCCAGTCGACGGCCTCGTCCGAGAAATGAAAGCCAGAGGGCCCGATCTCCCCCACCCACCAGGCGTCGAAATCGACAGAGCCGCCGGCATTCGCGATCTCAACCAGAGTCTCCGCCGGAACTGCGTCGCCGTTGTTTTCAATCAGCCGTTCCCGCGTCGAGGGCCGCAGCTTTGGCCACCATTGCTCGATACTCATCGCCGCAGTTTGTCATGGCCCGGCGTCCGCTGATAGCCGGGCAGGACCAGTGCGGGCCGGGGCACCGCACCTGCCAGTCAGCCGTGTCCGTTGACCGTGCGGACAGCTCGGGCCCTGTCTGACGTCGTCCACTCGGGCGCCCGGGAATCCGGCGAGCTGCGGGATCTCAGCGGCGCCAGCAAAACGGCGTCGTCGTTGACACTCGGAGCAGGCCGTAGCGTTCCAGAATCGGTCGCGAATATTCCGTTGAATCGCTGTGGATGAACCTTTTGCCCAGCGACAAGGCGGCTCGAGCCCGGGCCGCGGTGACGGCGCGGTAAATCCCCCGGCCGCGCCATTCTTCGCGTGTAGCCCCGCCCCAAATGCCCGCGAATTCCGTGTCCGGAACCGGTTCCAGACGGCCCGCACTGACAATCAGCCCCCGATATTCGGCCACCCACAGTTCCATCCCGTCGTCGTGGGCCACCCGACGCAGGATTGCGTCAGCATTGCCGTCGGAGACGGGACTACTGAAAACCTTGTCCTGCATGGCGCTCATGGCCCGGATATCCGGTTCTTCGGTCACTCTCCGCAGGCTCACACCGGGCGGGAGGGTGACATCCACACCCAGCGCGCTGGCCGGGCCGATCATGATCGACTCTGCCTCTTCAGGCATAAATCCGTTCTTGAGCAGCGCCGCACTGAGCCCGGGCGCATGATCGTGACCGCGGGTCTTCCACTCGACCCGCACGATTGCCGGATCCCCACGGTAGAACGCAAGCGCTTCCACCACCCACTGCGCGATCGTTTCGGCGCTGGCTCCGTCCAGGTCTTGATAAGTCACAAAACCCCGGCCGCCGGCAAAGGTCACAAGACGCAGGGGACCCAGCCACTCGACGGCGATCGCGCCGGGGGTCTCCGCATCCGTTCGGAGCTGCTGATCGTAGGCCATGAGCAGCTGTTTCGAAGTAGTCATCGGCCTCCACGGTACAGCGGCGGCAAAGCGGCGGTTCAGCATCCGGATCCGGAGCCGGGATTGCCGGCCAGTCGTTTGCCCCGGTCCCGGGGCGCCACCTTCGCTCCACGAAAGACCCCTGGCCCCACTGCGCGGACTCAAGCGGTCCGTCGGAAATCTGTCTAGACTGGCGCAATGAGGTCGAATTGGGGGATCTTCGGCTCTGCCGCCGTCGTCATGGTTGCCGGCCTGCCGCTGACCGCTTGTGGCGTGACCGACGTCGTTTGCCCGGCAGTCGGATGGGTCAGCACCATCACTGTGCGGCTCGAAGGTGACATCACCGCCGTCGACCGCGTTGAACTGTGCGCCCAGGAGGGCTGCTCGGTTCCCGACGTAGCCCCGCCTCAGCCCGCTTCACCGAAATCGGCGGTTCCCAGCTCTCCGGTGGACCCTTCGCCGTCCACGGCCCCCTTCACTTTCACCCGGACGGCGGTCAATTCCTGGTTGTTCACCGTCCGTGGCCACTTGCCCGGCGAAGTCACAACTCGCGTGCTCGCCAACGACGGCACGCTGACCGCCGAGCGGCAGTCCCGGCTGGAATGGACCAGGGTGGGCGGCTCGGAAGAATGCGGCGGTCCCATGGCAACACAACCCATCACTCTCCGCCTCGCAGGCCTGGCGCAGTGACTGCGGCCGCCCAACAACAAAAGGATCTTCCATGACCTTCTTCCAGGACTTCCCGGTGCCGCCCGCTCCCCCGCGTGGGCGGGCAGAGACGTACGTGCCGCCGGCCTGGGCCGGAGCCCCGCCGTACGAACTCCCGGGCGTAGTACACATCGGTCAGTTCCTGCACCGGAGCCCCACGATGGTGATGTCCGTCAAGAGCGCGGACGTCTTCTCAACGGGTTGTTCCTTCGACCTGTCCTGGACCATCCGTCGGGGTGAACAGACGGATGAGGAGTGGGCAGATCTCAACGCCGTGTTCTTTCGTCCCTGGCCGGGCGCCCGCAGCGGCTCCGGCGGAGCTTCGACGCTCCTGTTCGGCGCGGCTTTCCCCGACGGTTCAAAATCGAGCACCGGCTCGCACCCGTTCGGATTGTTCGAAGGCACCGAGGAGCCGGCTCCGCCGGTCCTCCTGTTGCGAAACGGAGGCGGGAACGGCGGCGACGACGAGTTCTCCGGCTCGGGCACGCTCTGGCTCTGGCCGCTGCCACCGGCCGGGAAACTCCGGCTGGTCGCAGAGTGGAAAGACTTCGGCCTGGCGGAGTGCTCCATTTCCTTTGACAGTTCCCAGCTACACGACGCCGTGCCCGGCGTGCAGAAATTCTGGTGACCGCGCTTCCAACCCCGCAATGGAGCTTCCTCCCGCACGGCAAGGACTGCCATACCGCTGAGCCGGACTTATGATCGGCGTCATGGGATCGCCCGGAATTCCCCGACGGCGCCTGCTGGGGCTCGGAGCCGGCGCCGTGGCCGCCGCGTCGGTCGCCGCGTCGCTCGCAGGATGCGCCGGCGGGACCTCGTCCAGCAATGCCCCGCCCGTAGCATTGCGCGCCGGCAGTTTCACGTCACGGTTTCGCCCGCGGGAACTTACGGGTTGGTCCATGGCAATGGCGGACTCCACCGGTGGCGCCGTCCCCGGCTCCCTGCCAGTGGCTCTCTTCCTGCATGGCGCGCACGCGGACCACCGTATGGTCTTCGACGACCTGGACGCGGCCCGAGTACTGGCACGGCATATAGCGCGCGGCGGGACGCCCTTCGCGATCGCGGCTGTGGACGGAGGCGAAAGCTGGTGGCACCGCCGCGCCTCAGGCACAGACACGCCGTCCATGCTGATGGAAGAATTCCTCCCGTTGCTGGCCGGCCAGGGAATCGACACCGGCAGGCTCGCAGTTTTCGGCCTGTCGATGGGCGGTTTCGGCGCCCTGCTCCTTGCCGCCCAGCACCGCCTCCCAGGTCTCCGCGCCGTGGCCGCCATGAGCCCAGCAGTCTGGAGCCTGTACGACGCCGGCCGGTCCGACAATTTTGACAACGCCGCGGACTTTGCGGCCAACGACATCTTTGCCCTACGGCCGGAGCTGACGGCACTGCCGAAGAGAATTGACTGTGGCACAGCCGACAACCTGCTCTTCAGCGTGAAGGACTATGTGCAGGACCTCCCGGGTGAGCACTCGGGAGGTTTCCAGGACGGCGGCCACGACACCAGCTACTGGCGATCCATCCTCCCGGATGTCGTCTCGTTCCTGGGCCGGAACCTGGCCTGATGCAGGCCGTGGGCGGCAGACGATCGGCAGGTCAGCGCGATGGGGCTGACCAACAGCGCGCTTCGGACGCCCGGCTATGACTGTGAACTTTGTGCGGCGGCTAAATCGCAGCCTGAAATGGCGGCCTTGCTATGCACTTCGCGGAACCTGGAACGGTTCCGGAGCCGCGTCCAGACGGAGGAGCTGTCGCGCGGCGGGGGCGCCGGGCGCCGGGCGGGGCGGCGGGGGCGTTCCTAAACCTGTACCGTGGGCCACGGCAGGACCGTCAGCGAGGGCCATTCCGTGCTCCACCGCCTGGTTTTAGTCAAGTACACGTCCCTGGGCGCCAGCACTGGGTTCGGCACCACTTTGCGGGCGAAGAGGTCATCGTAACCGTACGGCGCATACGTCGTGAGGCCACCGTTTTCGTCCGCCGTGACTGCGAAGCAACAGGTCTTCGCGGCGAAGTGATTTATGGCGTCGGCGGTGCTGGTGAACGGCACCGCGGGAACCCCGAAATGCTCCTCGTACCAGAGATGCACGCGGGCTTCGTTGCGGACTTCGACCTCCGCGCCCAGGTCCCTGAAAAGATTTCGCGCCCGGCGGATCACCGCGTCTTCCGCCTCATACGAGGTGTCCTCGTCAAAATAGAACAGATCGTAGTCCCGGATGCCGGCACCGGGGTCCCGGCCGTCCAGTACGTTCCAAACGGTCTGGAACAGCGCCCCGGCAGTCAGCCACCAGTCCCCGACACCGAGCCCCGGCGCCAATTGAAGGATCTGCCGGTTGACCGGATTACTTTGGATATAGCCCAGAAAGAGTCGCTCATCATCGGAAGTCACCCGCTCATCCTGCCCCAGCCTGGCCGCGCACGCCGGAATCAGGCGCGGTGTTTCCGCCGCTTCCGGGGGCACCCGGCTGCGGCGCGAGGTCCTGCGGTGGTTGTGCTAATGCTCGCGCAGCCCGGACTTCGCGTCGGCGACCCGACGCTCCAGGCCCTCCAGCAGCAACTCCAACCCGTAGTCGAACTCGTTCGCGAACGCGTAGCCGCCATCGCCCAGCAGCTCGGCGAGCGAGCGCACGAGATACGGATACTGCTCCGCCGACGGCGCGACCTTGGCGGCGAACGCCCCCTCGGCGCCGTCCCCCGGTTCGAACGGCAGGCTCGTCTCGGTCAGCGCGAACCCGTACACGTAGGCGTCGATCGCGGAGAACGCGTGTGTCGCGAGCGCGGCGCTGAAGCCCTCGGTCATAAGCACGCCAATCAGCCGGTCGTGGTGCTGCAGCAGCGCCGGGCCCGGGTTGGGGCGCGATTCCATCATCCCGAGCGCCCACGGATGAGCGGTGAGCACCGACCGTGCCGATCGCGCCCGGGCGGTCATCGCCTCCCGCCAGGTATCGCCGACCTCGGGCATCTCGATCCTCTCGAACACCCAGTCGGCCAGGTCATCAAGCAGTGCCTCCTTGCTTGGGACGTGGTGGTAGAGCGACATCGCCTCCACGCCGAGCACCTTCGCGACACTGCGCATGCTCACGGCAGGTACCCCCGCGCGGTCGGCGACGGCGGCGGCGGCGTTGACGATCCGGTCTCTACTCAGGGGTGTGCGTGGCGCCATAGTCCCATCCTTGCGCACTTACGGGCGTAAGACTAAACTCATGATCGACCCTTACATGCGTAAGTCTTGCGTTCGACGAACCCCGAGAGGTCCATCATGTCCAGAATCAGCACCACCGCCACCGATGTCGCCGCGGCATCCAAGGCCGCCGGCCGCCTGCCGCGGATCGACGTGCGCCTGCGGATCGCCGCGCTTTGGGCCGCCACGATGCTCGTCTTCGCCTACGTCGATTTGTTCTCCCTGTACCGCCCGGACGTGCGCGCCGGCCTGGAGCAGGGGACCATCGCGGTTTTCGAGGTCGGTCAGGTCTTCCTGCTTCTCGTCACCGTCTACGTTGCGGTGCCCGCCGCGATGGTCTATCTCAGCCTGGTTCTGCCGCACCGGGCCAACCGAATCGTGAACATCGTGCTCCCCGCGCTCTACGGCGTGACCATCATCGGCGCCGCGATCGGCGAATGGGGGTACTACGTCTTCGGCAGCGTCATCGAGGTGGTGCTGCTCGCGCTCGTCATCGTGCACGCGGCGCAGTGGCGCAGAGTGCCCGCCGCTGCTCGCTAACTGCGCATTTCCGCGCGGTCGTGAATGCGATGCGGTGAAGCCGTGATTTGTCCGAAGACCGGTTCGACGATGGCTTTGCGCCGGGCGTAGACGGCCATGCCCTTCTTCGTTTTCAGTTCCGGGCCATCCGATCGGTCGGGGTCGCGTCCGCCGGGAACCTGCCCCTGGGCGATGCCGGGACGGGTTGGTGGTGTTTCATCCGCCGGGTGGGAAACCACACTCCGGAACAGGAGAAGAGCCGTCGTATAGGCTGAGCGCGAGCGGGCTGCTGATCAGCCCACGTATTGGGGGGGCGGATGGACAACACCACCACACTATTGACCGCCGGCGCCGTCACTGCCGGCCTGAGCGCGCTCACTCAACTTCTGTTTGTGATGACCAAGCTTCCCGTCATCTCTTGGTCAGATCTTCTGGGCGGAATTTTCGCAGCTGTCATCACAGCCGTTCTGCTCGTGCTTCTGCGGGGACGGCTCCGGCGTTCGGCATGACCGAAAGAGAACCGTTCACCCCCTTCCGCCCGGAACCACGGGACTGGTCCCCGGATCACCCGAAGCCGATTTCCGTACCCGACGGGCTCCGGCTGGAGCTCAGCCGCTCCCCGATAGTCCCCGGCAAGGAGGTCGAATTTGAGCAGTGGATGGCGGCGCTCAACGATCGCTACGGCGAGCACGAAGGCGCGCTGTCCAATGAACGACAGGTCTTCGAGGCGACGTTCAAGCACCGTGAAGCCGACGGCACCCTGTGGATGTATCACGTGAGTCTGATGGGTAGCGAAAGCGGGGGCCTCGACGAGTCCCGCCCGCTGGATGCCCTGCACGCCGCCTACAGCCGCCGGGTCAAACAACCCGGATGGGAAGAACTGACCCCGATGTTCATGCTCGCACCGGGACACATCAGCGAAGCCATGGCGCGCTGGGGACGAACCGGATCAATCGACTGACCATACCTGCAAGCCGCGGCCCCGGCATCGGGCCGGTCCACACCCTCTGCGTCGCCGGCATGCTCCGGCATTCGCGCCCCGCCGCCGTCCTGCAGTGCGACCGTCGAACAGGCGCGGGCATGGAACAACCTTCGTCCCGGCGGAGAACAAAAAGGGGGCCCGGCCGGTTCGAACCGGCCGTGCCCCCTTCTCCTGGAGTGGACTACACCAGGGTGGAGGTATCAATCACGAAGCGGTACCGCACATCGGAGGCGAGCACCCGCTCGTAGGCCTCGTTGATCTTCCCGGCCGGGATGACCTCGATCTCAGCGCCCAGCTTGTGCTCGGCGCAGAAGTCGAGCATTTCCTGGGTCTCCCGGATGCCGCCGATCAGCGAGCCGGCGAACGACCGCCGGCCGCCGATCAGCGAGAACACGTTGAGGGAGAGCGGCTCCGCCGGAGCGCCGACGTTGACCATAGCTCCGTCAACGGCAAGCAGGGACAGGTAGGCGTTCAGGTCGATCTTCGCGCTGACCGTGTTCAGGATCAGGTCGAAGGAGCCGGCCAGCTGCTCGAATGTGGACTCATCGTTGGTGGCGAAGTAGTGGTCCGCGCCCAGGCGCAGCCCGTCTTCCTGCTTCTTCAGCGACTGCGACAGCACTGTGACCTCGGCGCCCATCGCATGCGCGATCTTGACCCCGACGTGGCCCAGCCCGCCCAGGCCCACGATCGCGACTTTCTTGCCGGGGCCGGCACCCCAGTGGTTCAGCGGCGAGAAGGTGGTGATGCCGGCGCAGAGCAGCGGCGCCGCGACGTCGAGCTCCAGGCCTTCCGGGATCCGCACCACGAAGTCCTCGGTGACCACAACGTGCGTGGAGTAGCCGCCTTGGGTGACGGTGCCGTCACTGTCCACGACGCCGTAGGTGCCGATGTTGCCCTTCACGCAGAACTGCTCTTCGCCCTTCAGGCAGTTGACGCATTCGCGGCAGGAGTTGACCATGCAGCCGACGCCCACCCGGTCGCCGACGGCGTGCCTGGTGACGGCCGGGCCGACCTCGCTGACGATGCCGGCGATTTCGTGGCCCGGAACCAGCGGGTAGCTGGCCGGTCCCCAGTCGCCGCGGGCGGTGTGGATGTCCGAGTGGCAGATGCCGGCGAACTTGATGTCGATCAGGACGTCGTGCGGGCCCACGTCCCGGCGCTCGATGGTGGTGGGAACGAGGGGTTCCGTCGCCGAGGTGGCGGCGTAAGCGTTAACGGTCAGCATGGATCTCCTGCATGTGGATGGTTCAGGGGGTTGCCCCGGCGTTCGGCACCGGTCAGGTGCGGCCTTTCGGCCCGGACGTCATCGGGGGCAGTATCCATCAAACACGAATGGCTGCCCGTGAGGGAGGCCCTGCTGATAGGGGTACTGGCAGGGCCTCCCTCACGGCGCCGCACCCCCTAACGTTAAAGGCATGGACAATCAGAGCGAGACGCGTGACTTTCTGGCCACCCGGCGGGCCAAAATCACTCCCCAGCAGGCGGGACTGCCCTTCTACGGCGGTACCCGCCGGGTCCCAGGACTGCGGCGCGGGGAAGTCGCCATGCTGGCCGGAGTCAGTGTGGAGTATTACACCCGGCTGGAACGGGGAAACCTCTCCGGCGTCTCCGAGGGCATCCTGGAATCCCTGGCGAGGGCGCTGCAGCTGGATGAGGCGGAACAGGCGCACCTGTTCGATCTGGCCCGGGCCGCGAGCACCGCCCGCAAGCCGCCGCGCCGCCGCGCCGCCGCCCAGCCCGTCCGCGCGGGCGTGCAACTCATGCTCGACGCGATCACCAACGCACCGGCGTTCGTTCACAACGGGCGCCTGGACGTCCTCGCCGCCAACCAGCTCGGATTTGCCCTGTATTCCGAGATGTACATCAGCCCCGTCCGGCCGGCCAACCACGCCCGTTTCATCTTCCTCGACCACCGTTCGGTCGACCTCTACCCGGACTGGGACCGCGCCGCCAATGACACGGTGGCCATCCTGCGCACCGCGGCCGGCCGGGACCCGTACGACCGCGGCCTGACCGACCTGGTAGGGGAACTGTCCACCCGCAGCGAGGAGTTCCGTACCCGGTGGGCCGCCCACAATGTGCGCCAGCACTACACGGGACTCAAGCATCTCCGGCACCCTGTGGTCGGTGACCTCCACCTCATGTATGAGGCCCTGGACCTCTCGGCCGACGCCGGGCTGTCGCTGCTCGTTTATACCGCCGAGCCCGGCTCGACCACCGAGGACGCCGTTCGGGTGCTCGCCAGCTGGGCCGCGACCCAGCAGTCGGAGACGCAGGAGGCCGGGGTACTGCCGTCACAGGCGCAGCAATCAGCCGCTACCCGATCAGGGCCAGCACCGCTCCAGCAGTAACGGAGGCCAGCCGCGTGTCGTCGAAGGTCCGGGCACCCCGGATGGCCATTTTCTCCGCGTTCAGCGATCAGGACCCGTCGCGTCAGTTGTTCGCTTTTCGTTTAGAGGCGTGACCTGTTCGGGAGACATCCGGCCGGGAGCCCAGCGGAAGCGAATCGTGCCGCCGATCGGGACCTGGGCTGCGGTGTCGAGCTGGTGGTCCACCACGACGGCGATCACCGGGTAGCCGCCGGTGACGGGGTGGTCGGCCAGGAAGAGCACTGGCAGCCCTTCCGGCGGAATCTGGATGGCCCCGGCGACAGTGCCCTCGCTGGGAAGTTCACCGCTCCGGCTGCGTGCCAGCGGGGTCCCAGTCAAGCGCATGCCCACCCGGTTGGACTGCGGCTTCACCTCCCAGTCCTGGCCGGTCAAGGAATCCTGGGCGTCCTGATCGAACCAGTCGGCGCGTGGGCCGGGGACGACGTCGAGAACAGTCACCCCGGCGCCCGGGTAGTCCGGCTGCAGTTCGGGGTGTCCCACGACGCCGGATTCGGCTTCGCCGCCGGCGGCGATGAACTGGCCTGCGGCCAGTGGTGCCGGTCCGATGCCGGACATGGTGTCGGTGGAACGGCTGCCCAGCACCGGCGCGGCGTCCACGCCGCCGCGGACGGCCACGTAGCTGCGAAAGCCGGTCCTGGGCTGGCCGATACTCAGGATTTCGCCGTCCAGCAGCGCGAAGGGGGTGGCCATCGGGGCGGTCCGCTGCACGGCTTCGCCGGCTTCCACGGCTTCCCCGTCGGAATAGACCTCCGGCGGCGGGCCGATGGTCAGCTCCGACGGCGCGCCGGCAACGGCGAGAATCTGGTCCCCGACGGCCCGGATCAACAGGCCCCCGGCGACGGTCTCGATCGCGGCCGCCGAGGGCGCGTTGCCGACGAGGCGGTTGGCCCGGCGGAGCGAAGCCCGGTCCAGTGCCCCCGCCGCGGAGACGCCCAGGGCGGAATAGCCGTGCCGGCCGAGATCCTGGATGAGGCTGTGCAGGCCCGGGAACACGATCCGGAGACCGGAGGCAATGTCCGGGGAAGAACCTTGCGGAGTCGCCATTTCCGGCGACGAAGCATCCGGCGACGAAGCATCCGGCGCCCCAGTATTCGGCGACACCGCTTCCGCGGGAACCGCAACTGGTTCCGCCAGCGCCACGGCATCCCGGACGACGCGGAACTGCACGCGGTGGCCGGGGGCAGCCAGGGCAGGCTGCTCCCGGTCCAGGTCCCACATTTTCGCGCCGGTGCGGCCGATCAGCTGCCAGCCGCCGGGTGAACGTCGCGGGTACACGGCTGAGTAATTCCCGGCCAGCGCCACCGAACCGGAGGGGACGGCGGTGCGCGGGGAGCTGCGCCGCGGCACCTCAAGCGCTTGGTTCTGCCCCACCATGTAGCCGAAGCCCGGGGCGAAGCCGGCGAAGGCAACGGTCCAGATCTGCCCGGTGTGGGCTGCGACCACTCCGTCCGTTCCGAGTCCGGTCAGCTCCCCAACCTCGGCGAGGTCCCCGCCGTCGTACACGGTGTCAATGACCACCAGCTCACCGTCCCGCTGCACAGGGGCAGTGAGCTCGAAACGAAGCAGCCGGGCGGCGATCCGCCGGGCCGAAGCCGGCGAGTCCGCGGTGACCAGGACAGTTTCGGCGGCGGCCAGGACGTCAAGCTGTCCCGGCAGCGGGTTTTCGAGCAACAGCGCCTGCAGGGCGAGCACGTCCTGGGTGCCGGAGAGCTCGGCGAGGACCGCCCGGGTTCCCACCGCCCGCACGGAACTCACTTTGTGCGCTGCCGCCTGCTGTCCTGCCGGGATTTCCGCTGCTCTCTCGATCATCAGTTGCTTTCATCGTGCCTGTTGCCGGCGAGAAGGGTTCGCACGGCTCAGGCGTGCGCTTTCTGCAGTAGCCGCTCTTCCTCGTCGGTGTGCGGGTTGCGGCCCAGGGCCAGTCCGACGACGGTCACGAGCGAGGCGACGCCAAGGTAGCCGGCGATCAGGTACCAGTTGCCGGTGGCGAGGTAGAGGGCGGTGAAGATCAGCGGTGCGACGGCGCCGCCGATCACGCCGGCGAGGGTGTAGGCCAGCGAACTACCGGCGTAGCGCAGCCGGGCCGGGAACTGCTCCGTGATGTAGGCGGCCTGCGGGCCATACATAAAGGCGTGGAAGGCCAGGCCGATCACGACGCCGATGGTGAGCATGGCGACGGACTTGCCTTGAATCATGAGGAAGAACAGCGGGATGTAGAGGGCCGTGCCGACTGCGGTGATGCCGTAGACCAGGCGGCGGTTGAAACGGTCGGTGAGGGCGCCGGCCGCCGGGATCAGGAAGATCTGGAAAGCGGAGCCGATCAGGATCGCGCCGAGGACGTTGCCGGTGGTCATGCCCAGCTGCCTGGTGGCGTAGACGGCCACGAAGACGGTGAACAGGGCATAGAGCACGTCGGGACAGACCCGGGAGAGGGCGGCGGCCACGAGGGCGCGCGGTTCCTTGGTGAAGACCTCTTTGACAGGGGCCTTCGGCTGCTCGCCGTGGGCCTGGATGGCTTTGAAAACGGGGGTTTCCTCGAGCTTGAGCCGGATCACCAGGCCGAAGACCACCAGAAGGGCGGAGGCGAGGAAGGCGACACGCCAGCCCCAGGAGAGGAAGGCTTCGTTGCTGAGGGTCGCGGCGAGCAGGGCCAGGACGCCGTTGGCCATCAGGTTCCCGGCGGGTGGGCCGATCTGCGCTGCGGAGGACCAGAAGCCGCGCTTGTTGGCGTCGCCGAATTCGCTGGAGAGCAGGACGGCACCGCCCCATTCGCCGCCGACGCCGATGCCCTGGGCCAGGCGCAGCAGCACCAGGATGATCGGGGCGGCAATGCCGATCATGGAGTAGTCCGGAAGCAACCCGATCAGCACCGTGGCGATGCCGATCAGCAGCAGGGTGACGACGAGGACGTGCTTGCGGCCGATCTTGTCACCGAGCCGGCCGAAGATCACACCGCCGATGGGGCGGGCGAGGTAGCCCACCGCGAAGGCGGAGAAAGAGAGCAACAGGCCGACGAATTCGTCGTTGCCCGGGAAGAAGATTTTGGGGAACACCAGGGCCGAGGCCACGGAGTAGATCGCGAAGTCGTAATACTCCAGCGAGGTGCCCGTGAGGCTGGCGGCATAGGCCTTGAGGGCGCCGGGCGGCAACTTCTTTTTGGTGGCATTCTTGGTGGCGGCCGGAGCGGCCTGGTGCGGTGCGGTCATGGTGTTCCTCCAGGTGCGCGGGTGCTGCCCGTGGCTTGGTGTGAGTACGGCTGATCCCGGCGGGACCGGGGTGATGCCCTGCGTGGCTGGGCGAACACGGCTGGGCAAACGCCTGGCTGGGCGAACGCCTGGCTAGACGAAAGCCGCGGTAGCGATGCCGGCGGCAGTGAGGGCCTCGAGGACCGCGGCGGCCATGGTGACGGCTCCCGGGGAGTCGCCGTGGACGCAGATGCTCTCTGCGCGGATCTTTAGGATGGAGCCGTCGATGGTGCGGACGGCAGAATCGGTGACCATCCGAAGGACATGCTCCGTGACCTCCGCGGTCTCGTGCAGGACGGCTCCGGGGAGCGTACGGGAAACGAGCGTTCCGTCCGGGTTGTAGGCACGGTCGGCGAAGGCTTCTGTCACGGCACGGAGTCCGGCGGCCTCGGCCAGGCGCAGCACTTCCGAACCTGGCAGGCCAAGGATGGGCAGGGTCGGATCAACGGACTTCACGGCGTCGACGACGGCTTGGGCCTGGCCGGTGTGCGCCACGATCGCATTGTAGAGGCCGCCGTGCGGTTTCACATACCGGACTGTGCCGCCTTCTGCGGCGGCCAGCGCCTGCAGCGCGCCGATCTGGTAGACAACGTCGTCCGCCAGTTCGAGGGGATCGATGTCCAGGAACCGGCGGCCAAAACCAGCGAGGTCCCGGTAGCCCACGTGGGCGCCGATTACGACGCCGGCCGCAACGGCCCCGCGGCAGGTGTGGCGGATGACGCTGGGGTCGCCGGCGTGGAAGCCGCAGGCGACGTTGGCGCTGGACACCGAGCGGAACATTGCGGTGTCATCGCCCAACGACCATCGGCCGTAGGACTCGCCGACGTCGCTGTTGAGGTCGATGGTTGCCATTTGTGATCCTCATCTCATGATAGCCCCATCCAAGGATGCATCACATTGGCCGATTGTTCAACAATCTGACGATTCTACTCTGGAACAATCGTGTAGATTCGGCCCTATGACCACTTCCGAGACGGGGATCCGCGGCCAGGCGCCGGCGTCAGCGCAGGCAGCATCAGCGCAGGCGGCGCGGCCGGCTTCAGCAACAGCTGCGACAGCAGCGCAGGCGGCAGCAGCGGCTCGGCTGCGCGTCACGGTCCCTTCGGTTGCCGACCGGGTGGCGGCCGAGCTTCGCCTTCAGCTGGCCGAAGGGGTGCTGCTGCCCGGCACCCGGCTGACCGAATCGACCATCGCGGAGGACCTCGGGGTGTCCCGCAACACTGTCCGGGAAGCCTTTGCCGAGCTGGCTGCGGAGCGGCTTGTGGTCCGGCTCCCCAACCGCGGCGTGTTCGTGGCAAGCCTGGGGCCTGGCGACGTCCATGACGTCTATACGGTCCGCCGGGCCATCGAAGTGATCACCATCCGCGGCGGGGGCAGTCCCGAACGGATTGCCGGAGTCAGGGCCGCCGTCGAGGAGGGAAAAGTCGCTGCGGCCGCCGACGACGATGAAGCCCTGGGCACCGCCAACCAGCACTTCCACGGCGCCATCGTGGCGCTGGCCGAAAGCCGCCGGCTGGACACGGTCATGTCCCAGGTCCTCGCCGAGATGCGCCTGTTCTTCCACAAAGCCACCGTGGACGCGCACTTCTACCGCGGCTACCTCGACCACAACGAGGAGATCTGCGCGGCACTCGAAGCCGGCGAGCTGGACAGGGCCGGCGACCTGCTGCTGGCCTATCTGGACCGCTCGGAAGCGAAGCAAACCGCCGTCTACGGCGGCTGAGGTCATGGACGTCCGCGCTCCGCGACGCGCATTCAGCCCTGCGACGCGTAAAATTCCTGCCGATACCGGTTTTCCCGTGTCGCGGGAAATTTTGTGCGTCGCGGGGAACTTTGCGCGTCGTTTCCCGGCCCGAGCAGGCTCGTCGGCTCCTTCGTGGACTGGACAGAACTCGTCAGCCCCGCTTGTTTAGCTCGTCAGCCCCGGTTGCTAGGCTGGACAGATGAAACGCACTCTCGCCGCCGTGTCCGCCGCCACCCTCCTGATCGCCCTGACCGGGTGCGGACAGGTCGAGGATGCCGCCAAGAAAGCCGTTAACGACGGCGCCTCGCAGGTTGCCACGGCAGCCGCCACCGAGGTGAAGAAGCAGGCCTGCGCCCTTGTCGAGGACGGCCTCGTCAGCGTGAAGGACAAAGAACTCCTCGGCGGCCTCGTTGCCGGCGCGGAAACCGCTGGGGTCCCGTCCGACATCATCACCCCGCTGAGGCAGATCGCCGCCTCGGGAGATCAGGTTCCGGCTGAGTCCGTTACGGCCCTCAAGGACGCCTGCGCCAAGTAGCGCCTGCGCCCAGAGGTGCGGCTGCGCCGAGTTGCGGCTACGCCGAGTAGCGGCGCCACGCGATGTGCCTGCGCCAAGCGGAACGCCTGCGCCGAGTAGCGGCTGTGACCAGGAACGCATCCGCCCACAAAATTCGGCCTAGCGCTTGCCCTTTTTGCGTGATCCCTTGCCGCGGCCCTTGTCCGGGTTCGGCGCGTACCGCTGGGCGACCTTCGGCTTCTTGACTCCGGTTCCCCGCCGGTCAGGCTTGGGTTCCTTCTTGGGTTTTTCCTGCTGGGCAGAGGGCTGGCGTGAACTAGCCGCGGTACGCCCGCGGACGATCCCGATGAACTCCTCGATCACTTCATCCATGGTGTCAAGCGGCCAGGCCAGGGCGATCTCCGTGACCGGCGCCCCCGTGAGCTTCCGCGCCACGGTGTCCTTGACGTTGAAGTGGCGGGCCACGGACATCGGCAGGATCGCCAGGCCCGCGCCCGACGCCACCATCTGCAGGGCCGTCTCGGGCCCGCCCAGTTCGGCCACGTCCAGGAAGGTCTCGGCGGCCAGGTCCGCCAGCGCCACTTCCTCGAACACCGAAATCTCGTGACCCTTGGGCGCCACCACCACCGGCTGTTCCTCATACAGCGGGATGACGCTCAGGCCGTCGCGCTCCACCGGAAGCCGGACAAAGCTGAGGTCAGCGGAACCGTCGCTCAACACAGTGAGCTGGGCGCCGTCGTCGGACATAAAGGAGCGCAGCGGAACATCAGGCATGCGCTCTTCCCAGCGCCGGATCCACTTGCCCGGGGTTACACCGGCGACGTAAGCGAAGCGCAGCTCCCGTGCTGCCGCAACGGCTGGGACGGCGTCAGTTACGTCGGGTTTTACGTCGGGTGTTTCGTCGGGGGATCGGGAGGATTCATCTTCTGCGGACACATGTTCACAGTACCGCCAGTGCCGGAGTATGGTCCCGCCCCGGTGCCTGCCTGGTGCCCTGCGAGCTCCCGGGCCGGATATCCTTGAAGTATGACCTCTGCAAACTCCCAGTCCATGAAGCCGGCCACCGTTGCCAAAAAGCTTGGCATCTACCTGCCCGCAACACCCCAGGAGTTCCAGGATTCGGTCATCACCCGCGCCGATTTCGCCGGGCTCCAGGCCGACCCGCCGGAGTGGCTGGCGGAACTGCGCCGCACCGGCCCGCACCCCCGTCCTGTGGTCGCGCAGAAGCTGAACGTCTCCATCAGCGGACTCGCCCGCGGCGGCGTTGAGGAAGCCCTCACGACGGCGGAAATCACCGCGCTGCTGCAGGCTCCCCCCGCGTGGCTGGTGGCCGAGCGCTCCACCCATGCTGCCGTCCGCACCGAAGCCCAGCGGGTCAAGGACGAGGCCGAAAAGAAGGACGCCAAGAAGGCCCGCGCCGCGGCCGAGTAGCCCAGCCGCCGGTGCGCGCTCTGCAGCCGTTTCGACGGTTCCGTGCACACTCGACGCTCCGAACCGTCTAGCTGGCTGGGAACCATCGAAACGGCGCGCCGACGAGCGAGCGCCCGAACCGGCCCGCATGTGAACGTGTCTTGTGGCCGGGCATGCCGCGGACCATTGACGCCCCGGCCGCCATGGATTCCAATGGAATTAGTGGAACTGCGCCCGCCCCGGGCAGCGTCCCTGGAGGTGTTGGCATGCCGGCTCTATTCGAACCCACCCCGCTAACGGCCTGGCAGTTGCTTGCCCTGGCCGCCGTCGTCGTCTGCGCGGTTGCAGGCACCGTGTATCTGGCCCGGAAGCATCTGGCGGCCGACGGCGGTCTGCCGGATGCGGTGTTCTGGGATGGCTTCGCTGGTCTCGCCGTCGTCGGACCCGCGGTGATTTTGCCTTCCCTGGCCTCCCCATGGGCCGGACTGCTGCTGGGATTTGTCGCCGCGGGCACGGCTGTGGGCGCCAATCTGTGGACGCCGCGATTGTTCAGCCGGTCTGAACTCCGCCGGACCGCCCGGGAGGCGGAAGCGGCGAATGCAGCTGCCGCGGTCCGGCACCAGAGCGCGCTGGCCCGGTGGCGCCGGTACGAACTGGATCCGGCCCAGTGCATCGACTACCCGGCCATGAGCGACCTTCACCAGCAGGAAACGGCAACACTGATCAGGGCCATGAAAGCTGCCGAGCAGCTCCGGGACGCGGCCGATGCCGGCTACGCACCGGCGGTTGCCCGGCTGGAACAGGCGCTGTCCGAGGCCGAGCGGGCCGCCGGCGTCGGACCCACGGCCGGACCGCTCACCACCGGACCGCGCACCGCGGATCCGGCGCGCAGCTGAGCCCGCCGGTCCCCGGTCAGGCCTCGGCCAGTCCTTGGTTATCTAGGAAGGATGCACCATGACCTACATCACCATCATCGGCAGCGGCAACATGGCCCGGGCCATCGGAACGCGGGCTGTCGCCGCAGGGCGCGCGGTCCAGATCCTGGACCGGACCCCGGAGCACGCCGCCACGCTCGCAGCCGAACTGGGCGGCGGCACCACCTCCGGGGGCCTCGGTGACGTCCCGGAAGGCGACATCGTGGTCCTTGCCCTGTACTTCGGCCCGGCCAAGGAAGTCGCCACACACTATGGCGACACCCTGAGCGGCAAGATCGTCGTGGAGATCAGCAACCCCGTCAACATGGAGACCTTCGATTCCCTCGTTGTCGAACCCGGCACCTCTGCCGCCGAGGACATCGCCGCGCTGCTGCCCGGCGCCGCCGTCGTGAAGGCCTTCAATACGACGTTCGCCGGTCCGCTGACGGCGGGCACCACGGGCGGGCTGCCACTGGACGTCTTCATCGCCTCGGACTCCGAGAAGGCCCGCGACGAGGTTGCGGCGTTTGCCGCCGCCGCGGGGCTCCGGCCGCTGCAGGTCGGCGGGCTGCACCACGCCAGGGAACTGGAGGGATTCCAGCTGCTGGTCATGGCACTGCAGGCCAATCCGGCCTACGGAACGCTCAATTGGGGCACCGGACTGAAAATTATTGAATAGGCCGTACCCACACCCACTGATGATCGAGCATCCGGCAGGCTGCCACCTCGTTCCGGTTCCGGACGGGGGAAGGTCCCCCTTTTACCAGCCCGTTGGTGAGTGTGCTTACTTACCGGGGCCGGCAAAAGGAGGACCGTCTCTGTCCGGGTCTACAGTCCGGATCTAGCGGGACAGCGTGCTGACACCCTTGCCCCTGGCCAGGACCTGCCCCTTGAAGAACTCGGGCCGGATCCTGGACATGACCAGCATGAGCACGACGCCGAGCAGGATCACGCCCATCCCGAGGATGAACACGAGGCCAATCCCGCCCACCGAGGACCCGGAGCCGTACGCCGGGTCCATCGAGTCGTAGGCGGTCTTGAAGAACATCACCAGCAGGATGACGCCGCCCAGCAGGGGGGACAGGAACTTGAAGAGGAACGCTTTCGCGCCGCTGAACGCCTCAGCCCGGAAGTACCAGACGCAGGCCAGGGCCGTGATGCCGTAGTAGAAGCAGATCATGATGCCCAGGGCCGTGATGGTGTCCTGGAGCGCGTTCTCAGACAGGATGCGGGTGACGACGTAGAACGCGGCCGCGGCTGCGGCGGAAGCGATGGTCGCGTAGCTCGGGGACTTGTAGCTCGGGCTGATATTGCCGAACTTGTGCGGGAGCGCCTTGTAGTGCCCCATGGCCAGCAGCGTCCGCGCCGGTGAGACAAAGGTGGACTGCAGCGACGACGCCGAGCTGCTCAGGATGGCCAGCGACATCAGGATTGCGAAGGGTCCCATCACCGGTCCGGCGAGGACGGCGAAGATGCTGCCCTGGTTCTCCGGGTTGCCGGCGCCGAGGCCTTCCTCGCCGATGCCGGCGAAGGTCAGGGTGGACAGCGCGACGGTCATGTAGATGATCACAATGACCAGCACAGTGACCGTTGCTGCGCGGCCCGGGGTCTTCTCCGGGTTGCGCGTTTCCTCGTTCATGGTCAGGGTCACGTCCCAGCCCCAGTAGATGAAGATTGAAAGCGAGACCCCGGCGGCGAAGGCCGAGAAGGACTCGACGGCGAACGGGTTGAACCACTCCGGCGTGATGGCCGTAGCGTCGAAGGCCGTGCCGTTGGCAACGTGGCTGAACGCTGCGACCGCGAACCAGCCGAGCACAACCAGCTGAAAAGCCACCAGGACGTATTGCACTCCCTTCGTGGTTTCCATGCCGCGGTAGGAGATCCAGCAGGCCAGGGCGATGAAAACCAGGGTGGTGACAATGTTCAGCGGAAGGTTCAGCGTGAGGTCTGCCAGTTCAGGGTTTCCGAAAAGCTGGGCCAGCATGAGGTAGAAGAAGTCCACCGCCACGGCCGCCAGGTTGGACAGCACGATGATGGTCGCCGCGATCAGCCCCCAGCCGCCCATCCAGCCGATCCAGGGCCCGAAGGCACGCGATGCCCAGGTGAAGGAGGTGCCGGCGTCGGGCATGGCGTTGTTCAGTTCGCGGTAGCCGAACGCGACCAGCAGCATCGGGACGAAGCCCACCAGGAAGATCGCCGGCAGCTGAACCCCGACTTCCGAGACGGTGGGCCCCAGGGCCGCGGTCAGCGTATAGGCGGGGGCAATGCAGGAAACACCGATGACGACGGCGCCGATCAGCCCCACAGACCCGGCCTTGAGTCCCTTGGCGCTCAGTCCTGCGTGTTCGTTTTGCGAGGTCCTGGACGTCGCGTGTTCGGTGCTCATTGCTGTGCCTCTCCGGAGTGGTCATTCGACGTTGAATGGGGCTGCTGCTTGAGTTCGTAGCCGCTGGGAACCACGAGCATGGGCACGGGAAGAGCCCGCAGGATGCGGTTGGCCGTGCTGCCCAGGAAGATGGAACGATCCCTCGCCAGCCGGCTGGAGCCGATCACCATGACCTCGCCGTCTTCCCAGTCGAGGCGGTCCACTGCTTCCTCGATGCTGCGGCCCTGTGCAACGACCACCTCCGTCGTGGCCGCCAGCTGGACGCCCGACTGGTTGACCGGCGCAGCTGCCGCGACCGTCTTCTCCGCGTACTCACGCGCGGCTCCGGCCGCATCGGGGGAGTCGCCGTCGTCGAGCGCCAGGAGCGAGACTACCCGCAGCGGGACCTTGCGGTTCGCGGCCATGCCGATGGCGAAGTCGAGCAGTTTCCCGGCTCCCGCCCGGGTTCCGAGTCCGCAGCTGATCCGGGTCAGGGCCTCCTTGCGGTGGTAGCCGTGGGGTGCCAGGGCCACCGGAACGGTGGAGGCATGCAGCAGCGTACTGGCCACCGAACCGATGGTGAACCGTTTGAACAGGCCGTTGCTGGTTGCCCCGATGACGAGGATGTCCGCACCCAGCTCCTCTGCCGCCCCGATCAGCGTCTGGGCATCGGAGTCTCCGCTGCGGATGTGGGCCTCTGCGGGGACATCGGCCGGAACCAGGGCCAGGGCTTCGTCCAGCCAGTGCCGGGCCTGCTCGTTCAGCAGATTCTCGAATCCCGCCTTGGTCGCATGCGGAGCACCGGAGTGCGCACCTCCGGGAATGACCAGCACCAGGTCCAGGGTCGCTCCCCGGCCTCGGGCCAGCGAGATGGCCAGGTTCACGGCATCATGGCCTCTGGCATTGGCGGAATACCCCACTACGTAGCGCATCTGGCCGATCCTTTCTGAGCTGTTGGGCGGATTCTTAGGAATTAGCTGAATGGGAAGAGACTGAGGCGCGGTCCGCCGCGGCGACGATCCGGGCCGCCGTCGTCCGTCCCATCCTTATCGCGCCGTCAACGTGCTGGTACCCCTCGGCAGCGAGGTCGGAGGATGACCAGTAGATCGGTCCCACGGGAGCGTGCTGGTCCTTGCCGTAGCGGTGCAGCCCGCCAAGGTCGTAGCTCGAGGCGTAGGCGCCGCGGGTCCACTCCTCGGAGCCCCAGTCCGACTCGTAGTAGACCTCGGGATCGAGGGCCTTGTCCCCCAGGAATCCGGCGATCGATTCGAGGATGGCACGCCGGCGTTCGTCGGCGCTGAGCTCGAACACCGCGTCGGCCTTCTCATCCGAAACGAATCCCACCAGGGTGCCCCGGGGATCCTCGTGGTTGGTGTTGTCGTACACCTCCTGGACCATGGCCTCGGCGCCAAAGCAGGTGCCGGAGAGCCCGTCCTCGCGCCAGAACGGCGTGCTGTACACGGCGTGCACCTTGATGACCAGGCCCAATGACTGGTGCTGGTGCATCTGGTGCTGGCGGCGCGGCAGCGGCGGATCGAAGGAGACCCGTGAGTAGAGGTTCGGCGGTACGGCCATGATCACGAAACGCGCCTTCACGGTGGCCCGCTCCGATACGACGGTCACCCGGTGGCCGCCGGTATTTTCCCCTGCGGAGGCTACACCCCAGTTGATGGTCCGCACCGGGCTGTCAAGGACGACGTCGTCACCGAGTTCCCCGGCCAGCAGCACGGACACCTGCTGCATTCCACCGATGACCCGCTTGTCGAGGATGAAGTCCTCGTCGGTGAGGTGGGTGAAGGACCCGGCGGAGGCGGCCATCAGCACTGCCTGCAGCGCGGAGAAGGCGTGTGCGGGCTTGGTGAGCATGCCGCCGGCGATGAAGAGGCCGATGTTATTGCACGCTTCCTCGTCGGCGGAGTTCGCGCGCAGCCAGTGGTGGAAGGAGATGGTGTCCAGCTCCCGGGCCTTCGGGTGCGCCCACGGCTCGGTGGGGCCAATCTCGGCGGCGAGGGTGTCCAGCAGCGCGGTGAGCTTGTCCATTTCGGCCGCGGTGCTCTCACCGACCGGGAAAGAGTCCCCGGAATATGAGATGCGCTTGCCGTCCGCGCCGATGTAGACGGACATACCCTCGCGGTACCGGGAGTAGGTCTTGAGGCCGAGCTCATCCAGGAGCGCCAGCAGTTCGGTCTGGTCCGGGGATACCCACTGGCCGCCGATTTCGAGCATGGCTCCGTCGATCGTGTCGGTCCAGGTGCGGCCGCCGACGCGGCCGCGCGCCTCCAGGACGGCGACGCTCAGGCCGGCTTTCTTCAGTTCGCGGGCAGCGGTCAGCCCGGCGGGGCCTGCTCCGACGATGACGACGTCGCGGTCAAGTTCCAGCATGGTGTCCTCTCTGTGGCCGCGGGAGTGATGCGGACCACTAAATGAATGCCATTCATTTAGACTTGACTATAGCCCCTTCCTCTCCGGCGGGGAAGACCCTGGACGAAGAAAGCTACATATCGAACCGCGGCCGTAAAGAAGGGCACAATAGAGTCACCCCGCACACCCCCCGTAGAGAGGTCCGGAATGTCGGCAGCCGCCAGCGCCCCCGCTGATTCCCACCGCCCCGAGGCCAGGCCGCGCCGCCGGGTCGGCCGGCCTGCCGCGGCCGTACTGGACCAGAACGGCATCACAGCCGCGGCCCTGCAGCTGGTCCGGAAAAGTGGCTACGACGGATTCACTATGGCCGCCCTTGCCCGCACGCTGAATGTGGCACCGTCAGCCCTTTACAACCACGTCTCGTCCAAACGGGAGGTGCTGGTCCTTATCCAGGACCACCTGACCTCATTCGTGGACGTGTCCGCTTTCGACGCCGAGCCGTGGGGTGCGGCCGTCCGGGACTGGGCCTGGAGCTACCGGGATGTATTCTCCAAGCACACCCCGCTGATCCCGGTGATCGCTGTGCTGCCGGTGACCGACGCGCCGAAAACCTTGGCCATGTATGAGGCCGTCAGCGCCGGGTTCAGCCGGGCCGGCTTCCCGCAGGAGCGGATCATCCCGGCCATAGTGGCCCTGGAGTCCTTCATCTTCGGTTCCGCCTACGATGTCACGGCCCCGGCGGACATCTTCGATTCCGGCAGCATGGCGGCGTCGACCCCGAACTTCGCGGCCGCGGTCGCACGGCTGGCAGAGCAGGGCGACCAGAACCAGGCCGATGTCGCGTTCAGCCTGGGCCTTGAGACGCTCATCGCCGGGCTCGGCGAGCTTCGGTCCTAACCCGTGGCGCCGGCCGGTTGCTGCAGCTCCGGACGGACTGGCCCGGCTTTGGAATCCCGCCCGGGCGGCATGGCCCTGGTCCGGCAGGGCCCGCGTCAAGCTCGGGCCGGTTCAGCCACGCCTCGGCAACTAGAGTTACGTGGGCCTTTAAACCAGAAGAACCCCGGTCCGAAGACCGGGGTTCTCTACGTATTTGCGTGCGCGAGGGGGGATTTGAACCCCCACGCCCTTTCGGACACTGGCACCTGAAGCCAGCGCGTCTGCCGTTCCGCCACTCGCGCGCAACTTCCTTCACCTGGAATCAGGTCCGATTCCCGGACCGCCATCCTCGTAAAAGCAGCGAGATTCAGCATAACGGACAACCTCAGGAAAACACCAATCGTGGCGCGTAGTCACCTTCGATCCCCACTCAGCAAGCCTTGGAAGCGGGCTGGCCTGGCCGCTTCAAGGCCGCTGCCCGACCTCTCGCCGGACCCCGCAGGCATGCCGGCCCGGTCGGTGTCACCGCATGTCAGGACCGGTCCGCAACGACTTTTCCCTACGGAGTGGCGGACCGCATTAAGGCCATTCCCAGCCTCGCCCAGTAGTATCTGATGTGGGAGTGCCCGTCTACGGCGGGCTCCTTCAAATGTTGGAAACCGAGTTCCGGAACGAATGCTGCCCCGCAGCCGTCAGGAAAGGAGAAGGACCATGGGATTGCTGGACAAAGTCGAGCGCGGCATCGAAAAGGCCGTCCGCGGAGTCTTCTCCACCGGTTCTCGTGCCCAGGTTGAGCCGGTCGAGATCGCCAGCCACCTCCGCCGCGAAGTGGACAACAAGGCCATCACCATCGCCGCAGGCCGCACCCTGGCACCCAACGTTTTCGACGTTCTTCTCAGTGATGATGATTTCCAGCGGGCCCAGGAATGGGGAACGCCACTTGCGGAGGAACTGTGCGACGTTGTCATCAACCACGTGCGCAGCCAGGGGTACACGCTCCAGGGCCCCGTCCGGATCAGCTTCCGCCGTGACGAAGAACGCCGTGCCGGCGATTTCGAAATCAAGTCACGGACCGAGAAAGCCTCCGCCCCGGCACAGCCCGGCGCGAAGGGCACCATGCCGGCCGCCCCGACGCGCCAGCCGTCCCGCATGCAGCCGGTGCTGGATATCGACGGCCAGCGCTATTCCCTGAACGCCCCGTCCGTTGTGCTTGGGCGTTCCTCCGAAGCGGACATTCTTATTGACGACACCGGCGTTTCGCGCCGCCACCTGGAAATCCGCTCCAGCCCGGGCGCCACCCAGGCCATCGACCTGGGTTCCACGAACGGCAGCTACGTCAACGGCCACAAGATCGTGGGGAGTTCAGAACTCACGGATGGCTCCACGATCACGATGGGACGGACCAAGATCATCTTCCGCCTTTTGCCCGCCAACCCAGGGGGCCGCCAGTGAGTGAGTTGACTATCACCGCTCTGCGCTTCGGGTTCCTCCTGCTCCTCTGGGTGCTGATTTTCAGCATCGTCTCAGCCATGCGCCGGGACCTGATGATTGGACGCAAGGCGGCAGCCGGGGCCCCCACGGCGCGCCAGGTCCGCAAGAACCCGGCGCTGGCCGAGCCGCCCGCGGCGCCGGTGAAGCAGCAGGCGCGCCAGCTCGTGGTGACCGAAGGCCCGCTCAAAGGCACCACCATCGCCCTGGCCGCGAGCCCCATCCTGCTCGGCCGCGCCCAGGAAGCCACGCTCGTCCTCGAGGATGACTACGCCTCGGGCCGCCACGCCCGCCTGTTTCCGCAGGGCAGCCGCTGGTTCATTGAGGATCTCGGCTCCACCAACGGCACATATCTGGCAGACCAGCAGCTGACCCGGGCCCTGCCCGTAGAGCTGGGTGTCCCCGTGAGAATCGGCAAGACGGTCATCGAATTGAGGCCGTAGCCATGGCTGCACCGGACCGCCCCGCAGACCAGGCAGCAGGACAAGGAGCCGCCCCGACGCGGCCGCTCGTCATGCGTTACGCCGCGCGGTCGGACGTCGGCCGTGTTCGCGCCAAGAATGACGACTCGGCTTACGCGGGCCGGCACCTCGCTGTCGTAGCCGACGGCATGGGCGGCCACGCCGGCGGCGATGTGGCCTCGGCCGCGACCGTGCTGGACATGATCCATCTGGACCATGACAACCACGACGGCGACGCCGAAACCGTCCTCGCCGACGAGATCCAGACCGCCAACTCGCTGCTTTCCGAACTGGTACACATCAACCCCAAGCTTGCGGGCATGGGCACCACGGTCACAGCGCTGCTCCTGGCCGACGGCAAGCTCCATTTTGCCCACATCGGAGATTCCCGCGCCTACCGGCTGCGTAACGGTGACTTCGAACAGGTCAGCGTGGACCACACGTTCGTCCAGCGCCTCATCGACGAGGGCCGGCTGCGCCCCGAAGAGGCGGAAACGCACCCGCACAAGAACGTCCTGATGCGCGTTCTGGGCGACGTCGACGCGAGCCCCGAGCTGGACCTCGACACCCTCGAGGTCCAGTCAGGTGAGCGCTGGCTGCTCTGCTCCGACGGCCTGAACTACGTCGCCGGACACGTCGTGGAGCGCACCGTCCGCGAGACCAAGAGCCTGCGCGACTGCGCCGAACGCCTGGTCGAACTCACCCTCGAAGCCGGCGCCCCGGACAATGTCACCGTTGTTTTGGTGGACATCGCCGAACAGACGCCCGACGACGTCCGGACCGCCGCCGTCGAAATCGTCGCGGCCCCGGCTGCAGCGGCGAGCGTCACGGCCGTTATCACGGCAGACAGGACTGCCGCAGCGTCCACGGATGCCGGCGCAGCGGAAACCGGCAGCACCTTTGGCGCCCCCGCGGAGCCCGCCGATTCCCCGACGACCGACGACGGGACGCGGGCCGGGCGGGCGGCAGACAAGGGAACGGACACGAAAGAGCCCGAGACGACCACCGACCCGCACCTCGGCGAGCATCTCTCGGCAGAAGTCCTCCGGGAGGAGCTCTCCGGCCGCCCGCACGAGCTCGTGGGCGCCGCCGCCTCCGCAGCGGAGTCGGGATCCATCCCGTCCATTGCCGGACGCACCGTGGCCCGACGGGCGGCCACGGTGCTTACCCACAAAGCGGAGCAGGTCACGGAGGAAGCCGGGGAGTACAAGCCGGCCCGGCGCCGCTGGCTCACTGTCTCCGTTGCAGCGGCCATCGTGGCGCTGCTGGCCGTTGGCCTGTGGCTCGGCTATGCCTGGACCCAAACGCGGTACTACATCGGCGAACAAGACCAGCACGTGGCGATCTTCAACGGGGTTTCCCAGCGACTGGGACCCATCCAGCTCTCCACCCTGGAAGCGGTGACCAAAATCCGGATGTCAGACCTCCCCGAATTCTCCCAACAGCGCGTGCGCCAGACGGTCCCCGCGCGGGACCTCTACGACGCGCAGCGGATCGTGAAGAACCTTGAGCGGACCGGCACCACGGCACCCGCGGATGAATGCCTCACTCCCTCCACTGCAGCCACCGCCACCGGGGCTAACCCCAGCCCCGGGGCCACCGGGACGGCCGCACCGTCGGCCGCTCCGACGGCGCCCGCTCCGACGACGGCCGCTCCCGGTTGCGAGGGGGACAAGTGACAACGATCGAGACCGCCCCCAAGCCGCGTCGGAACGTTGAACTCGTCCTGCTGGTGCTCGCACTCGTCGTCGGCATCGGTGCGCAGGCACTCGTTGGCGTGGACAAGCAGAAAGCCTTCGATACGGATTTCTGGTTCCAGTCGAGCCTGCTGGCCGCCGCAGCGCTGGCTTTCCACGTCGTGCTGCGCCTCCGGGCCAAATATGCCGACCCGGTAATACTTCCGCTTGTGGTGGCACTCAACGGCCTCGGCCTCGCCATGATCCACCGGCTGGACAGGGTGGGCGAAGACACCGGCAACAACCAGCTGCGCTGGACGCTGGTGGCAATGGCCGTCTCAATCGCCGTGATCTGGTTCCTCAAGGACCACAGGGTCCTCCGCCGTTTCACCTACATCTCGCTGGCTGCCAGCGCGGTACTCCTGATCCTGCCGCTGGTCCCCGGCATCACCGCCGGTGAAATCCTGGGTGCGAGGGTATGGATCCGGTTCGGCTCCATGACCTTCCAGCCGGGCGAAATTGCCAAGATCACCCTCGCTATATTCTTTGCCGGGTATCTTTCCTCGAACCGGGACCTCATCCTGCTGGCCGGCAGGAAAATCGGGCCGGTCCAGTTCCCCCGGTTCAAGGACATGGGCCCCATGCTCGCGGCCTGGCTTGTGAGCATCGGCGTGCTGATCTTCCAGCGCGACCTGGGCTCCTCGATCCTGTTCTTCGGACTCTTCCTTGTGATGATCTACGTCGCCACCAGCCGCATCAGCTGGGTGATCATCGGCGTCGTTCTGATCGCAGCCGGCGGCTTTGTCGCCTCACGGGCGTTCTCCCACGTGGCGCTGCGGATCGACGGCTGGATGAACGCCTTCACCGACGAAGTCTACGGACGCGAGTTCGGCGGCAGCCTGCAGATCGTCGAGGGCCTCTTCGGGATGGCCAACGGCGGACTGGTCGGCACGGGCTTCGGCCAGGGCCGTCCCAATCTGGTGCCCTTCGCCAACAGCGACATGATCATCGCTTCCTTCGGCGAGGAGCTTGGACTGATCGGGCTCTTCGCCATCGTCCTGATGTACCTGCTGCTCTTCACGCGCGGCTTCCGCGCCGCCCTGGGAACCCGTGACGCCTTCGGGAAACTGCTCGCAACCGGGCTCTCCTTCGCCATCGCACTGCAGTGCTTCGTGGTCATCGGCGGCGTCACCCGGCTCATCCCGCTCACCGGACTCACGACGCCGTTCCTCGCGGCCGGCGGGTCCTCACTGTTGGCCAACTGGATCATCGTGGGTCTGCTCCTGATGATCTCGCACACGGCGCGGGGCCCCGTGGACACCACACCGCTGCCGCCCGGCCAGGTGCCGGATGCCGGCAAGGACACCCCTGCGGCGCCTTCGAGGCCCGCTTCCGCCGGCACCGGCCGGGACAGCCAGGCCGGCCGGAACAGTCCGGAAGCCCCCACCGAGGCGGTGAAGCAGCTGTGAACCAGGCCATTCGCAGTTCATGGATAGCCGCGATCACCATGTTTGCGCTGATCTTCGGGGCGCTCAGCTTCGTCCAGGTGATCGGTGCCGACGACCTCAAGGCCAATGCCTGGAACAAGCGCACCCTCCTGCAGAACTACTGCAACGACCGGGGCGCGATCATCGTCGGCGGCACCCCGGTTGCCGAGTCCGTGCCTGCCACCGAGAGCTGCCAGTTCCAGCGCACCTACACCCAGCCGCAGCTGTACGCCGGGATCACCGGCTACTTCTCCAGGAGCTTCGGCCTGACGGGGCTGGAGAAGGCAATGAACCGGGAGCTCGAGGGGAGCTCGGACCAGCTCTTCCTGGACCGGATCGGCCAGCTCTTCCTGGGTAACCAGCCCAAGGGCGCCTCGGTGGAACTGACGCTCGACCCCAAGATCCAGAAGCTCGCCTACGACCTCATCCCCGACGGACAGCGAGGTTCGATCGTGGTGACGAACCCGAAAACCGGCGCCATCCTTGCGATGGTGTCCAAGCCGTCCTACGATCCCAACCTGATTGCCACCCAGGACACGGATGCCGAGGCCGCCAACATCAATGAACTCAACAAGGTCCCCGGGATCAACTTGAACCAGAACGTCAGTGGGCCCACCGGCGCCCTGCTGGCCCCCGGCTCGGTCTTCAAGCTCGTGGACACGGCGGCGGCGCTCAGCTCGGGCAAATACAACAAGGACAGTGTGTTGCCCAACCCGGCGGAAATGCCCTTCCCCGGCATCCAGTACAAACTCCCCAACTACGCCGGCGGCAACTGCTACACCCGGGATACGGCCACCTTCGCGTTTGCGCTGCAGCAGTCGTGCAACACTCCCTTCGCCAGCATCGCCCTGGATCTGGGCGAGAAGGCGATCGCCGACCAGTCGGAGAAATTCGGTTTCGGCCAGGAGATTGGCGACCAGCTGAAGCTGGACGCCGCCACAAAGGGCTTCCCCACGGACCTCGACGACGCCTCGCTGGCCCAGTCGGCGATCGGCCAGCGTGATGTCCGGGCCACCCCGCTCCAGATCAACCAAATGACGTCCGCAATCGCCAACGGCGGAGTCCAGCTGCAGCCTAACCTGATCAAGGCCGTACGATCCCCGGACCTGCGGACCATCAGCGAGCCGAAACCCCGGACCCTGCGGACCTCCACGACGCCGGAGATCGCGCGGCAGATCAACGAGTGGATGGTCAGTGTAGTCACCGACGGCATCGCCCGCGGGGCTGCCGTACCCGGGTTCAAGGTAGCCGGCAAGACCGGCACCGCGGAGCTCGGCAACGGTTTGAACAACTCATGGTTTACCGGGTTTGCCCCGGCGAATGACCCGCAAGTGGCTGTCACCATCGTCATGGAAGGCGTAGACATCACCACCGGCGCGCAGCTAACCAGTCCGAACGCGAAGAAGATTTTTGAGGCGGTGTTGAACAAGTGAGGCCTACATCGGGAATCACCCTCGGCGGCAGATTCCAGCTGACCACACGCATTGCGATCGGCGGCATGGGAGAGGTCTGGAAGGCCAAGGACCTGATACTGGGTCGCATCGTGGCCATCAAGGTACTCAAGGAGGAGTACACCGGCGACCCCGGCTTCCTCCAGCGCTTCCGGGCCGAGGCGCGCCACACCGCGCTCCTGAACCACGTGGGAATCGCCAACGTCTTTGACTACGGCGAGGAAGAAGGCTCCGCCTACCTCGTGATGGAACTGGTTCCGGGCCAGCCGCTGAGCAGCATTATCGAACACGAACAGGTGCTCTCCCCGGACCGGACCCTGTCGATGATCGCGCAGACTGCACGGGCCCTCTCGGTCGCCCACAAGCAGGGTCTGGTGCACCGTGACGTCAAACCGGGCAACCTGCTCATCACCCCTGACGGCCGCGTCAAGGTCACCGACTTCGGCATCGCCCGCCTGGCGGACCAGGTTCCGCTGACCCAGACCGGACAAGTTATGGGCACGGCCCAGTACCTGGCCCCGGAGCAGGCCACCGGTCAGCTCGCCACCGGCGCCTCGGACATCTACGCGCTCGGCGTGATCGGCTACGAGTGCCTCACCGGCCACCGGCCATTCTCCGGCGAATCCCAGATCGCCATCGCTCTGGCACAGGTCAACGACGCCCCGCCGCCGCTTCCGGAGACCCTGCCCAGGCCCGTCCGTGCCCTGCTGATGTCGATGCTGGCGAAGGATCCGAAGAACCGCCCGGCCGACGCCCTCAAGCTCTCCGAGGCAGCTGAAGCCATCCGCAACGGCGACATCCCTGCGGCCCACGCCGCCGTCCCCGGCATGCTGCTCTACGAGGCGGCACCCGGCGCCGTCACGGCGCCGGTGGACATCCCCACCGCGGCTACGGGGGTGATCGGCGCGGCAGACCGTTCGACGTCGGCCACCTCCGCACTTCCTGTGGTGGGCTCCGCCGGCGCAGGTGCCGCCGCAGCTCTGGCGGCCGGCGCCGGCGCGGCCGACGCCGGGACGAGCAACACCCTCTCGCGCGCCGACGCCCTCGCGGCGGAACGCAATTGGGAGCAGGAGGACGACGACTACGACGAGCCGGTGGATGAGCCGCGGCGCCGCGGCCGGAGTCCCTGGACGTGGCCGCTGATCGCCCTGATCCTGCTGGTGCTCTTTTCCCTCGTGGGCGTCGTCCTGACCCAGGCCGGAATCCTCTTCCCGCCGCAGTCGCCGGCCAGCAGCAGCGCCGTATCCACGAGTGCTACCGCAAACACCACGTCCAGCAGCACCAGCGCCCCGCCCACGTCCAAGAGCCCCAGCCCCACCAGCAGCTCCGCGACGCCCACGCAGTCCACCCCGCCTGCGATCGTCTTGGTCCCGGAGGAGTTCCTGGGCCGGCCCTTCACCGATGTCCGCAGCGAGCTGATCGGAATGAAGCTGCAAGTCACCGGCGCCGAGGTCTTCAACAACGCGACTCCTGGAACTGTCACAAATATTGACCCTTCGGGACAGGTGCAGTCCGGGCAGACCATCACGGTGACGTACTCCAAGGGACCGGAAACAAAGGCGCCGGAGTCCGTCCCGGTCCCACCCATCCAGTCCGGTGCCAGCGAAACTGCAGTGCAGCAGGCCATCCAGAACGCCGGCTTCCGCTGGGCCAAGGGGGATCCCATGGATCCCACGTCCAAGAAGGAGCCCGCCGGCACATTTGTCAGCTCAGAGCCTGCTTCCGGGGCCAAAGCCCCGGCCGGATCCTTGGTGACCTACCACCTGGCCAAGGCCCCGGCTCCGGCCGCCGGCCCCCTGCCGGACTGCAAGGCAACCGAGCCGCCCGGGACCCCGCCCACCTGCAAAAAGGCCACCCCGTAGGTCATGATGACTAATTCACCCCGCACACCGTCACACCGGGAGGACCGCCGCCCCGTGAACACCCAGCGCGTCCTGAGTGGGCGCTACGAGCTGGGCGAACTGATCGGACGCGGCGGCATGGCGGATGTGTTCCGCGGCACGGACACGCGTCTGGGGCGCACCGTCGCGGTGAAGCTGCTGCGCCCGGACCTGGCCAGGGACCCGCAATTCCAGGCGAGGTTCAAGCGCGAGGCGCAGGCCGTCGCCGCGCTCAACCACCCCTCCATTGTCGCCATCTTCGACACCGGAGACCATGCCGTACCCGGCGACCACGAGGACACCGTCCGGGTGCCCTACATCGTGATGGAGTTCGTGCCCGGTAAGACCATCCGCGAGCTTATCCGGGCCAGGGAAATCGCGATCGATCAGGCGATCGACTTCACCCTGGGTGTCCTTTCGGCGCTCGACTACAGCCACAAGGCCGGAATCGTCCACCGCGACATCAAACCGGCCAATGTGATGTTCTGCCCGGACACCAACAGCATCAAAGTCATGGACTTCGGCATCGCCCGCGCCATGGCGGACTCGGGTGCCACCATGACGCAGACCCAGGCGGTGGTGGGCACCGCCCAGTACCTGTCACCTGAGCAGGCCCGAGGCGAGACCGTGGACGCCCGTAGCGATCTCTACTCGGCCGGCTGCCTGCTGTACGAGATGCTGACCGGCCGCCCTCCGTTTGTCGGGGACAGCCCGGTGTCGGTGGCCTACCAGCATGTCCGGGAGATCCCGGAGCTCGCCAGCAGCCTGAACCCGGACATCTCCGAAGCCCTGGACAGTGTCCTGATGAAGGCGCTGCAGAAGAACCGGGCGGACCGTTTCCAGGATGCCGCAGCCTTCCGCCGGGCGCTCCGGGCCGCGCGCAGCGGCGTCGGCGTTGCGCCTCTCGCCGCCAGTGAGGCCCCGACCGACCCGAACGACCATGTTCCGGCGTCGGACGGCACACCGACAGCAGCCTTCACCATGACCGGGGCGAAGTTCCTTGACGAGACACCTGGCGGCAGGCGACGGCCTTCCCCGGAAGCCCTAGGTGACCACAATGCCCCTCCGGTCCAAAGCTATGGCGTCTCGGACACGGGCAGCCTGCCCCTGGTCCTCCCGGCCGGACGCGAGCGTACCCCGCGTCAGTTGTCTCGCCGCCGGACCTGGATTACTACCCTCGCCATCCTCACGGTCCTGGTCTTGACCGGCGGCGGACTGTGGCTCTACAACATGATGAACCAGGCCCCGCCGCCGGTAGCCAAAGTTCTGGTTCCGACGGTGACGTCACTCACGGAGTCCGAGGCGCTGCAGAAGCTCTACAACGTTGGGCTCAAACCCCAGCTCAACCGGATGCAGGATGAAACCATCGGCAAGGGCAGCGCGATCGGCACGGCACCGTCCGCGGGCAGTTCCCTGGACCCAAATTCGGCCATCACGCTCAACATCTCCGACGGTCCAAGCGTCGTCACCATCCCCGCGGACCTGCCCGGCCGGACCGAGGCAGCTGCGCGCGATGTCCTCCGCCAGAAGGGCCTCACCGGTGCGCCGGGGACCACCATGTCCAACAGCCCCACGGTGCCGGCCGGGCTGGTGATCTCCACGAACCCCGCGCCGGGCCAGAATGTGGCCGTCGGCAGCACGGTGGAGCTCATCGTCTCCACGGGAAAAGTAGCCGTTCCCCAGCTCATCGGCAGGCCACAGGCTGAGGCGGAAGCTGCCCTGAAGGAGCTCGGACTGATCCTCAAGGTCACGGAAGTCGAGAATTCCCAGGTGGAACCGGGGAAGGTCACGGGCCAGAGCGACGCTGCGGGAGCCCAGGTCGAACAGGGAAAAGCCATCACCGTCACGGTGGCCAAGGCCCCGGTACCCCCGCCGACCCCAACACCGACCCCAACACCGACCCCTTCGCCGTCCCCCAGCAAGTAGGGGCTTGTCCCCGGCCTCAGTGCTTGATCAGCGGGCTCAGTTCCGATGCCCGCCGGGCGGCGCCGGCCATTCCCAAAGATTCGAGCCAGTTGCCGAGCATCTGGTAGCCGCCCTCGGTCAGCACGGACTCCGGATGGAATTGCACTCCGCACAGTGGTGCGGTGCGGTGCTGCAGCCCCATCACGACGCCGGTCGCCGTCTCGGCGGTGACCTCCAGGATCTCCGGGATGCTCTCCCGGACGGCCGACAGGGAGTGATAGCGCGTAGCGGTAAAGGGGGAAGGAAGTCCGGCGAAAAGGCCGGTCGCGCGATGTTCCACGAGCGAGGTCTTGCCGTGCATGAGCTCCGGGGCATGGGTGACTGTTCCCCCGTAGGCCTCGGCCAGAGCCTGGTGCCCCAGGCACACGCCGAGCATCGGCTTGTCGTGGCCGCCGCACCACTTGATCAGATCGATACAGATCCCGGCCCCGGCGGGGGTTCCCGGGCCCGGCGAGATGAGAACGCCGTCGCGCGCTTCCGCCAGCCCGGTCGCCTCGGCGAGGGTAACGTCGTCGTTCCGGACAACGGTGGTCTCCGCGCCGAGTTCCTGGAGGTATCCCACCAGGGTGTAGACGAAGCTGTCGTAGTTGTCGACGACCAGAATTTTGGTAGCGCTCATGGGTGCCTTGCCGAACCAATCGTTGAATCAGTGAACTGGGTGAATTGTGCCATCCAGGGAATAAGGTGCTGAACCATCAATACCAGCACCCCGGCGGCCAGCACCAGCGCGGTGACGACGCGAAACCTGTCGCCGGGCAGCAGGGCGTCAGGGCGTCGAAATTGAACAGGACGGCGCCGTGCGTCTGCCGGTGGCCGGCCACGGCGAAGTTTCCCGACGGCGGATCTCTCCTGCAACTGCAGCATCCGGCTTCTCCCTCTGGACGGTCGCGGCGGGCACGGGCGTGGCCCGAACTACAGCTAGAATTGGCTGCGAGTAAGCATTCACCCTTGATCAAGAGCGTGTTGGCCGCCGGCGTTTTACCTTCTTGCAGGATATCAAGCCGCGGTGCCGCTCCTGTTCCAGCCGCCTAGGAGGACCCGTGCCCGAGTCAAAGCCGCGTAAGAGGACTGCCCGCGAGACGCCGCAGACTTCGGCCGCGCAGGCCAACAAGCCAAACGCGGTCTGGTTCAAGCCGGTGATGTTCGGCCTCATGATCATTGGGCTGTTCTGGATCATCACCTTCTACATCAGCGAGGGTGTCTTTCCGGTGCAGGCCTGGGGTGCAGGGAACATTGTGGCCGGGTTCGGCATCGCAATCGTCGGCTTCCTGATGACCACCCGCTGGCGCTCCTGAGCCAACCGCCCCACGGAGGACTGACTCCCGTCCGCGGCATAGTCCGGCTGTGGGAACTGTACTGATTCGGCCACTACCAACTGCTGGTGAGGAAGAGTATGGCTCCGGGCGTCAACGGCACCGTGATCGGCGAGGACGGCCTGGCCCGTCCGGTGTGGGCGTCGGCCGACCCGATGCTGCGCGAATATTACGACACTGAGTGGGGCCTGCCGGTCCGCGATGAACAGGGCCTGTATGAACGCATCAGCCTCGAGGCTTTCCAGGCGGGGCTGTCCTGGGCCACCATTCTTCGAAAGCGGCCGGCGTTCCGGACCGCGTTCCACCACTTTCATCCCGAGACGGTAGCGGCCTTCACCGAGTCCGACGTCGAACGCCTGCTGCTGGACGCCGGGATTGTCCGGAACCGGCTGAAGATCCGGGCGGCCATCACCAACGCCCAGGCAACAATCGCACTGAGGAACGACGGCGGTCTGGTCGACTTCGTGTGGGCGTTCCAACCGGATTCCACTCCTGAGCCGACATCCCATGACCAGATCCCCACAACCTCGGCGGAATCCATTGCACTGTCCAAAGCACTCCGCAAGCGGGGGTTCGCCTTCGTCGGCCCCACCACCATGTATGCCCTGATGGAAGCCATCGGGATCGTTGATACCCATCTGCTCGACAGCCATCGGCGCGGCAGCTCCCGGGTCTGGACGCGCTGACCACCGTCCGCGCCGGTGTGTACAACTTTGCACAAGTTGTCCACACTTGTTGATAAACCGGCGGGGCGGTCGGCCCGGATGACCGCCGGCACGGCGCGCTGTTGCCGTCCACGCGCCCATCCCACACAGAAGCCAAGGGTGAACTACAACCGTGTGAGTTACTAACACTGTGGATAGCCTGTGGATAAATTTCCCGGCCAATCCTTCGTGCGACGCCCGGTGCACAGCATTCGATGCAAAGCACTAGAGGCGCGGTGGGCCCGGCCGAACCCGAACAGCCACCGCGGACCCCGCGGCATCATCATCACTCACGCCGGGCCTCCGGCCACGGACCACCGCGTGATGGCGTATTACGTCGGAATTCCAATACTCAGAAGCCGGGAACGGCACCACGCCCGTCAGTCGGCCGGCGTCGTCGTAGGTGTACTCGCTACGGTGTCGGTGGCCCGCGGACTATAAAGCACTCGAGGCGTAGCTGCGCAGCGCGTCCGGGTCGACGACGGCCGCGACGCAGGACCCCGCCGTCAAGAGCGCCGCCTATCCCGTCCAGCGGATGAAGGGCGTGGAGGTGCGCACTCCGACGCGCGTCGTGACGCCCAGCCCCCTGAGGATCACCCTGGTGCCGGTTTGGGCGGGCGGCGCCGACGAGTTGAACCCGATCCTTGCCAGTCCCGCATCGGGCAAACCCTCACAGATGCTCGCCGCGGTGACCGACGGCGAGCAGGGCGTGTGGGTCTCCGATGGCTCTGGCGGAGCGCTGGCGGTGGACAGCTCGGGGCTGACAGTATCGGCCCTGCCGATCACACCCCAATGCACCGTGCGCGCCTGCGTCGGGATCTTCAACGAGCTGAAGTCCCCGAGCTTTGGGATCACATCCCGCGTGAACTCGAAGGACTAAGGTCCGTCAGGGATTTGAAACATCTGGTCGAACACCGGAGAGTTATCCACTTAACAACACTGCAGTACCCACAAGTTATCCACAGTTGGGGAAAACGCTCCGCTCCCCGGTCGCTCATGTTCCGTCCCGGGGCCCAGGACAAGCGATGCAGGGCGGGATAGTTTCACCATCAAGGTCTCAGAACTGTGAACAACTCTGTTGACATCGGGTCTCAATGTAGAGGGACCGTCCGCTACCGCCTGTGTTCAAGGCTTTCTTGCCGCCACGGCTCGCCTTGATCCGTCCAAAGGGAACCCCGAACCCGGGGTTTGTCCACTTAACCACAGGGCACTCTATTAAAGTTATCCACAATTGTGGACAGAATCGGCAGTATCGGCGGAAAATCGCCAGTAGTGGCCGTCAGATCCGGGTGGCCTCTATGAACTACATCGATGTAAGTTACCAACAGTGTGGATAACCCCTGTGGACAACTCTCGCGGCGCCTCCGGGCTCATCCGCGGGCGTGACCTTCTTGCCGTCATTCACGAGATGCTCCGTGGGAAGCGAACCGATGAGGCGGGGCGGGGCGCACCAGGCAGGGCGTGCAACGGCGGGGCGGCGAAACGTAGGACATGCCAGCGCGGCGCTAGTGGGCATCTTAGTTGGTTCGCCGGAGGTCCGGGCGCGGGCTCCGGGCGCGGTGGCCAGGCTCAAGGACATGCCCCGCGCCGTGGCCGGCGGGCGGACATAGTCCCATTCTGCCCAGTCCCGGGTGTGAAGAGTGGGCATGTCCCCCCGGCGCGAAAAGGCCCAGGCTGAACTTCGAATAACCGGCGAATATGACCGCTAGGCGTTGGACATCCGAAACATGGTGGCGGCGACCAGCAGAGCGAGGACGAGGACCAGGCCGCCGGCCTGCAGCAGGCCCTGCCGCTTGCCGCGGGGAGTGTAGGCGATGACGGCAGCGCAGAGGGCTCCCGTAACAAGGCCACCGAGATGTGCCTGCCAGGCAATCTGAGGGACCACAAAACCGATAGCGCCGTTGATGGCTATCAGGACCCACAACTGCCGTGTATCCCCGCCGCGATGGCGCTGGACCACGAGCATGGCCCCAAAGAGGCCAAAGATGGCGCCCGATGCGCCGACCACTCCGGTCAACGGCTGGCCGGGGCTGTAGGCGGGCGTCAGCAGGAAGAACCCTACCGACCCGCCCAGAGCGGAGAGCATATACACGGCCAGGAACCGGATCCGGCCCAGCAGGGGCTCCAGGGCCTGGCCAAAGATCCACAGCGTGTACATGTTCAGGACGATGTGCAGGATGAAGCCCTGGGAATGGAGGAACGCAGACGTCACCATGCGCCATGGCTCGAACACCCCGTACTCAGGAGTGGCATACACGGTGGCGAAGGCGAGGTTCCCATAGATCCCGTCGCTGGGAATCAGCCACTGCAGCATGTAGAGCACGGCGCACACCGCGATGATGGCGAAAGTGACCACGGGCTTGCCGGTGGCCACGGCCCCGCCGTAGACGGTCTTGACGTCCGGCGTCGTACGTTTTGTTTCGTTGACACAGTCAACGCACTGGAATCCGACGGCGGCCGCCCGCTGGCAGTCGGGGCACGCAGGGCGCCCGCACCGCTGGCAGCGCACATAGGCGGGCCGGTCCGGGTGCCGGGGGCACACCGGGATCTGCGCGGACGGCTCTGCCGCCGGAAGTCCGTAGCTCATGGGCTGGGCTTAGAGCTTTTCTACGTCAATGCTGTTGATGGTGACGTCCTCGACCGGACGGTCGCCCATTCCGGTGCGGACGCCCTCGATGGCGTCGACGACCTTCTTGGAGTCCTCATCGATAACCTCGCCGAAGATGCTGTGCTTGCCCTGCAGCCAGCCGGTGGGGATGGTGGTGATGAAGAACTGGGATCCGTTGGTTCCGCGGCCCATCTGGACGCCGGCATTCGCCATGGCCAGCTTGTAGGGTGCGTTGAAGGTGAGCTCCGGGTGGATCTCGTCGTCGAACTTGTAGCCGGGTCCGCCAACGCCGCGGCCCAGGGGATCGCCGGCCTGGACCATGAAATCCTTGATGATGCGGTGAAAGATGGTGCCGTTGTAGAGCGGCGTGCCCGTCTTGTCCTCGCCCGTTTCCGGGTGCGTCCAGGCCTTCTCTCCGGTGGCCAGTCCGACGAAGTTTTCTACCGTCTTGGGGGCATGGTTACCGAAGAGGTTGACGACGATGTCGCCCAGGCTCGTGTGGATGGTTGCTTTTGCAGTTGCGATGGCAGTCATAGGCCCTATTCTTCCATGAAGGGCCAATACAGACAGGGGCGGACGGCCAGTTCCGCGCTGGGTGAAATCGCCCCCGAATAGGGATGAAAAATAGCGGGTGAGGTCTGGGACACGTAGGCTAACTCCAGAAGCGTCACATTAATCGGGAGGTAGTTGTGAAGAAAACGGACCGTATTGCCCGTGAGCTGGAGCAGTCAGTCAGCACCGGAGTAGAGAACGCCAAGGACTGGGCAGCCCCGCGGGTTGAGGCAGCAGTCAACTGGGCTGTTCCGCGTCTGCAGCATGGCCTGGATAGCGCTTCTCCCAGAATCCAGGAGGGACTCAAATCGGCGGCCCACAATCTGGCCGGCGGCGTAGCCACGGTGACCCCGCGCATCCAGGACGGCCTGTCCCAGCTGGCGCCGAGGATCAACGACGCCGTCGACTCCGCGGCCCCGCGGCTTCACGGCGCCCTGGATAAGGCGACGCCGGTGATCGCCAGCGCCCGCGACCGCGTCGTCGACGACTACCTGCCCAGGCTCTCGGATCAGATCGGCCAGGCCTCAGAAGCAGTGCACCGCACGCTGGAAGGCACACCGGCCCGGGTCGATGCCGTCGCGCAGAAACTCGTCGACTCAGGCGTCATGCATAATATCCAGGCGCAGGCGCAGAGCGCCGGAGAGCAGCTCAAGGGCGTGGCCGATAAGGCCGGCAAGGCGGTCAGCGGCGAGATCGCCAAGCCGCAGAAGCCGAAAAAACACCGCGGACTGCTGATCTTCGGTGTCATCGCCGCAGCGGCTGCCGCGGGCGTTGCCGCCTGGAAGGCTTCCAAGCCGATCGAAGACCCGTGGAAGACACCGGCGCCCGTAACGCCCGCACCGGTCCCGGCCACCACCGTCACTGAGGTCGAGGATTCCCTCAAGGAGACCGCCGGCCAGGCAGGCACCGCGGCTGTAGCGGCGGCGGACAAGGCCGCCAAGGTTTCCGCTGAGACCGCAGACTCTGCGGATGATGCTGTCGATACGGCCGCAGACAAGGCCAGGCATGCCGCACCGGACGCCGGCGATGCCAAGGCCGCCTCCGCCAAGGTTGCAACCGACGCGAAGACCGCCGTGCGGAACATCGCCGCCAGCCTGACCCACGAAGCGGATAAATCCGGCGTGGACAAAACCGAAGCGGACAAGAACGGCAAGTAGTTGAACTTGTAGGCCGCATTCAGGCCGCCGGAGAGGGAGGGATTGCGCCACCGGCGCGATCCCTCCCTCTTTTGCGGGCTCCTTCCGATTTTTCCTGCTCCTTTCTCTTTCCTGATCCTCCCGACTTTGCATGATCCTCCTGAGGATCTTTCCCGCCTGAAAGGCAGGGCACCGGCCGTGGATTGTGGGGCAGGTGCTAAATTGATGGGGATGTCACCCGTTAGATCCCCCGAGGATGCCTTACACCCTGCTGTGTTGCCACCGGCCGTATCCATTGTCGTCCCGGCCTATAACGAGGAAAGTGTCATCCGGCAGTGCCTGATTGCGGCCGTGTACCAGTCCGTTCCGGCCCACGAGATCATCGTGGTGGACAACATGTCCACAGACCACACCGCCGCGATCGTGCGGCAGATGCAGCTGGAATACCCGGAGAGTCCCATCATCCTGCTTAGCCAGGCCACGGATCAGGGCCTGATCCCCACCCGCAACTTCGGCCTGGACCACGCCACCGGCGAAATTCTCGGACGGATCGACGCCGACTCCGTGCTGGAACCGGACTGGGTGGAACAGGTGCAAAAGGCCTTCGCCGACGAGTCTGTCCACGCCGCAACCGGCCCGGTGGTCTACTACGACATGCCCATGCGCCGCTTTGGACTCAAGGCCGACGACAAGATGCGTCAGTTGATGCTCAAGCTCGCCAAGCACCAGTATCACTTTCTCTTCGGGTCCAATATGGCCCTGCGACGCTCCGCCTGGGAGATCATCCGCAGCGAGGCCTGCCGTGACGAGAAGGACGAGATGCATGAAGACATCGATCTGTCCCTGCACCTCGCGGACCACGAGCTCCGGATCCAGTATTGGCCCCAGATGGTCTCCGGGATGTCAGCCAGGCGCCTCGAGGATTCACCCCGCGACTACCGCTACTACGTGACGCGCTTCGATCGCACGTACAAGGCACACAACGTCAAGAAGATGGCGCTGAAAGCCCCGATGGTCGTGTTCTTCTCGGTCTACTTCCCCGCGAAGCTTCTGCGCGCCCTCCACACCGTGAACACGGCCCAGCCCGCACGGCGCGGCGGCCAGTAAGTCTAGTCGGTTCCCAGCTCCGCGACCCGGGCGCCATTGCGCTTCACAGACCGTGAACCGCGCTGCCCCAGCACGACGACGGCGAGCCCCGCCATGATCATTCCCAGCCCGGCGTAGGTTCCGGCCGGCAGCGTCTCGGCCAGGAACGCGGCGGCCAGCAGTGCGGCGCCCGGAATCTCAAGCAGGATGATCATGGAAACCAGCAGCGGACTCATCGTGGCAAGCAGGTGGTTGAAGGCCGTGTGGCCGATCAGCTGCGCGCAGACAGTGATGGCCAGGATACCCAGCCAGCCGCCGGCGTCGAACCCTGCCAGCGGCTGCCGGGAAAACAGCGCCAGCACCGCGACAACGGCGGCGCACATGCCATAGCAGAGCGTCGTGTACACACCTGTACTCATGGTCTGCCGGGCCTTTCCCCCTGCCAGCGTGTAGATGCCTGCCAGGGCACCCCCAGCGACGGCGAGGAGGTCGCCCAGGAGCGCCCCGGGCGAGGTGCCCATATCGAACCCGGTGATCGCCACGACGCCGCCGAAGGCGATGCCCAGGCCGGCCAGGACCGGCCAGCGGTGTTTGACGCCCCGGAACAGCTGGAAGATCGCGATCCAGCCGGACTGCAGGCAGACCAGGGCGGTGGCTGCCGCCACGGACGTCAGTTGCAGGGAGGTGATGAAAAAGGCGAAGTGCAGCGCCAGGGCGACGGCGGCCGTAAGGGACCAGCGGAACTCCCTGCCGGTGACACGGCCGAAGTGGCCCGGGTTGCGGACCAGCACCGGCCCGGCCATAACGGCGGACCCGATCGCGTTGCGCCAGAACGCGATGGCGAGGGCACTGACCGAGGTGGCACCGAGGGTAGCGGCAATGAGCGGCCCGGAGGATGCCACGCCGAGCACTCCCACGGCGGCAAGGAAGAAGGTCACGGTCCAACAGTAGTTGGACGGCAGGAATCTCTGTGGACGCTTCCGGACCGGACGGCGCCCGGCGTGAGTATTCGGAGATGCAAAAAGCCCCGGACCGCGTTTCGGCGGTCCGGGGCTTTCCTATGGTGGAGGCACGGGGACTCGAACCCCGAACCCCCTGCTTGCAAAGCAGGTGCGCTACCAATTGCGCCATGCCCCCATAAGAAGCAACCCAGCAATCATACCCTGGTTCGAAGAGCTGTTCGCCAGCTCCCCGTTCCGGTAATCCGGACTAGTCGACCGTATCGGTCGACTGGCTCCAGACCGCTTTCCGGGCTTCGGATTCCTGCACTTTCCGGTAGAGCAAGACGCCTGCGATCGTGGCTGCAACAACCAGCAACTTCTTCACACGCACCCCGTTCCGGTTCCGGCTTACCTGAACCATCACTCATTCCCTACCTGAACCTGTGCAGGTTCCGTGGGCGTACCAGGACTTGAACCTGGGACCTCTTCGTTATCAGCGAAGCGCTCTAACCGCCTGAGCTATACGCCCCGATGCCTCATCGGGCCGAGATACGACTTTACAGTACATCCCGGCCCGATCTCAAATCGAGGAAATTTACCGCAGAATTCGAAAGGAAAGGTGCGGGTTTCAGTCGTCCGTGAGGGTCACGCCGATACCGCCGACGAGCGTGGCGGAAATGTTGTACAGCACGGCTGAGAGCATAGAGAGGGCGGTCAGCAGGACAACATTGATGACGGCGATGATGGTGGCAAAGGATGCCACCTGTCCCAGTGAGGCGACTTTCTTCAGTTCGAAGCCGCCACCTTCGGAACCCGCCAGGGTCCCCAGCAGGCTGTCCACCTGGTCAAAGATACCGGTCAGGTCCAGGACCGTCCAGAGCACGATTGCGGCGACAACGGTCACGATGCCCAGCGCAACGGAGAGAAGAAATGACATTTTCAGCACGGACCAGGGGTCCACCTTGCTCACCAGCAGGCGCGCGCGGCGCACCTTGGCTTTGGGGGCCGGTTTGATGAGTCCTGCCGTGCTCTGGCCCGGACGGCTCTGGCCGGGACGCTGCCCGGGAGCTGCCGGGCGCTGGCCGGGAGCCGCAGGACGGCCCTGGTCGGGGCGCTGCCCGGGGGCCGGCGGCCGCTGTCCTGAATCGACGGGCCCGCCGGATGCGCCGGGGCGCTGCTGCGGGCGCGACGGCGCACTAACCCCCGGTGCCGATGCGGGCTGCCGCATCCCGCCGGGAACGCCGCTGTTCGGCTTGGGATATGAGTCGGAATTACTCACTCGTTACCTCCGGTGTTGTCTTCGTCCAGCTTGGCATCCCCCGATGACTCATCTGACTCCGGGGCCGGTGCTGATTCTGCCGCTTCGGACCCCTCGTGCGATCCTTTATCTTGAGCCAACGTTACGTCATCCGACGCCGAGGGCTGACTTTCGGCACCGCCGTCGGCGTCATCACCTTCGGTCGACTCGTCCGTTTCGAGGCCTCGTTCGATGTTGCGCGCCACCTCGATGATGCGGTCATTCTTGTCCGGTTTGGCGAAGATCACGCCCATGGTGTCACGGCCTTTGGCGGGCACTCCGGCCACCGATGAACGCACCACCTTGCCGCCTTCCATGACCACCAGGACCTCGTCCTCTTCCTGGACAATGAGGGCTCCGACGAGGTGTCCGCGTTCCTCCTGGTACTTGCCCACCTTGATTCCAAGCCCGCCGCGGCCCTGAAGTCGGTACTCCTCCACGGCAGTCCGTTTGGCGTAGCCCCCCTCGGTGACGACGAAGACGAACGATCCGTCCTTCACGACGTCGGCCGCCAGCAGTTCGTCGTCCTCGCGGAACTTCATACCGGTGACACCCGAAGTTGCGCGGCCCATCGGCCGCAGCGCCTCATCGGTGGCGGTGAAACGGATGGACTGGCCCATCCGTGAAACCAGCATCAAGTCGTCCGTTTCCGAGACCAGCTGGGCCGAGACGAGTTCGTCGCCGTCGCGCAGATTGATTGCTATCACGCCGGCGGAACGGTTGGTGTCGTAGTCCTCCAGCCGGGTCTTCTTGACGAGGCCGCGCTTGGTGGCGAGCACGAGGTACGGCGAGTGCTGGTAGTCCCGCAGGTCCAGCACCTGGGCGATGTGCTCATCGGGCTGGAAAGCCAGCAGGTTGGCCACGTGCTGGCCCTTGGCATCACGTCCCGCTTCGGCGAGTTCGTAGGCCTTGGCCCGGTAGACGCGGCCCAGATTCGTGAAAAACAGGAGCCAGTGGTGCGTGGTGGTGACAAAGAAGTGCTCCACGACGTCGTCCCCGCGCAACTGCGCGCCCTTGATGCCCTTGCCGCCGCGCTGCTGCGAACGGTAATTGTCGCTGCGGGTGCGCTTGACGTAGCCGCCGCGGGTGATGGTGACCACCATTTCCTCTTCGGGGATCAGGTCCTCCATCGACATGTCACCGTCGAAGCCCAGCAGCACCCGGGTGCGGCGGTCATCCCCGTGCTTGGCCACGATCTCGGCCAGCTCGGTGCTGATGATCTCGCGCTGGCGCTCCTGGGAGGCCAGAATCGAGTTGTACTCGGCAATCAGGGCCTCAAGATCGGAGTGGCGGTCCTGGATCTTCTGGCGTTCCAGGGCCGCAAGCCGGCGCAGTTGCATGTCAAGGATGGCGCGGGCCTGAAGTTCGTCGATGGCCAGTAGCTGCATCAGTCCGTCGCGGGCAGCCTCGGTGGTGTTGGAGGCCCGGATCAGGGCAATGACCTCATCCAGCGCATCGAGGGCCTTGAGCAGGGCACGAAGGATGTGTGCTTCCTCCTCGGCCTTGCGCAGCCGGTAGCGCGTCCGGCGTGCGATGACATCCATCTGGTGGGTGACCCAATGGCGGATGAACGCATCCAGGCTCAGTGTTCGGGGCACCCCGTCCACGATCGCCAGCATGTTGGCGGCGAAGTTGTCCTGCAGCTGCGTGTGCTTATAGAGGTTGTTCAGCACCACCTTGGCGACCGCGTCGCGCTTGAGCACAATCACGAGGCGCTGGCCGGTTCGGCCGGACGTTTCGTCGCGGAGGTCCGCGATGCCGGAGATCTTGCCGTCCTTGACGAGTTCGGCGATCTTAATCGCCAGATTGTCAGGGTTCGCCTGGTAGGGCAGCTCGGTAACCACGAGGCAGGTGCGGCCCTGGAGTTCCTCCACATTGACGACGGCCCGCATGGTAATGGAACCGCGGCCCGTGCGGTAGGCATCCTCGATGCCCTTGTGACCCAGGATGGTGGCCCCGGTCGGGAAGTCGGGGCCCTTGATGCGCACGATCAGCTCTTCGAGCAGCTGCTCGCGGCTGGCTGTAGGGTTCGCTAGGTACCACTGCACGCCGTCAGCGACCTCGCGGAGGTTGTGCGGCGGGATGTTGGTGGCCATCCCGACGGCGATCCCTGAGGAACCGTTGACCAACAGGTTGGGAAACCGCGCGGGCAGAATGGTGGGTTCCTGGTTTTTACCGTCGTAGTTGTCCTGGAAATTGACGGTTTCCTCGTCGATGTCGCGGACCATTTCCATGGCCAGCGGCGCCATCTTGGTTTCCGTGTACCGCGGTGCTGCTGCGCCATCGTTGCCGGGTGAACCGAAATTGCCCTGTCCCAGCGCCAGCGGGTAGCGCATGGTCCAGTCCTGGATCAGGCGGACCAGCGCATCGTAGATGGCGGTGTCGCCGTGCGGGTGGTACTGGCCCATGACCTCGCCCACCACACGGGCGCATTTGTTGAAGGAACGTTCCGGGCGGTAGCCGCCGTCGAACATCGCGTACAGCACCCGGCGGTGCACGGGCTTGAGGCCGTCGCGGACATCCGGCAGGGCGCGCCCCACGATCACCGCCATGGCGTAGTCAAGGTAGGAGCGCTGCATTTCCGTCTGCAGATCAACCTGTTCGACGCGGTCGGTCAGCACATCGGTGCCAAGAACAGTGCCTTCAAGCACAACATCAGGGCCGGTTGCTTTGGCCGGGACCTCGGGTTTTTCGTCACTCATAGTCTGTATTTTCCGTTTCAGGTATATATCGGTTCGGGAATATTAAGCTGCTTGCCGGCGGCTAAATATCGAGGAACCGAACGTCCTTGGCGTTCTGCTGTATGAAGTTACGGCGGGCTTCCACATCCTCACCCATGAGTGTGGAGAACGTCTGGTCTGCCGCCAGGGCGTCGTCCATGGTGACCTGGAGCAGGGTTCGGTGATCCGGGTCCATGGTGGTGTCCCAGAGTTCCGTATAGTCCATTTCGCCGAGACCCTTGTAGCGCTGGATGCCGTTGTCCTTGGGAATGCGGCGCCCTGCGGCCTGGCCGGAAAGCAGCTTTGCGTCGCGTTGGCGGTCGCTGTACACGTAGTCGTGGGGGGCATTTGACCATTTGATCCGGTAGAGCGGCGGCTGGGCGAGGTACACATAGCCGTTCTCAATCAGCGGCCGCATGTAGCGGAACAGCAGCGTCATCAGCAGCGTCGTGATGTGCTGGCCGTCGACGTCGGCGTCGGCCATCAGAACGATCTTGTGATACCGCAGCTTGGCTAGATCGAAGTCCTCACCGATGCCGGTACCGAACGCGGTGATCATCGACTGGACCTCAGTGTTGCCCAGTGCCTTGTCCAGCCGGGCACGCTCCACATTCAGGATCTTGCCGCGCAGGGGCAGGATGGCCTGGGTCTCCGGGTTGCGGCCACGCTTGGCGGAACCGCCGGCGGAATCGCCCTCCACGAGGTAGACCTCGCACCTGGCAGGATCCTTTGAGGAGCAGTCCGAGAGTTTGCCGGGCATGCCAAAGGATTCCAGCGGGCTCTTGCGGCGCGCATTGTCGCGCGCCTTGCGGGCCGCCATGCGCGCCTGCGCCGCGGAAATGGCTTTGCGGATCACATCACGGGCCGGGCCGGGGTTGCGTTCCAGCCAGTCGCCGAGTCCGTCGGTGACGACGCGCTGCACGAAACCCTTGACCTCGGAATTGCCGAGCTTGGTCTTGGTCTGGCCTTCGAATTGCGGCTCGGCCAGCTTGACCGAGATAACAGCCGTCAGGCCTTCGCGGATGTCGTCCCCGGTGAGGTTGTCGTCTTTTTCCTTGATGATGCTCTTCTCCCGCGCATAGCGGTTGATGAGCGAGGTCATCGCGGCGCGGAAGCCCTCTTCGTGGGTACCGCCCTCGTGGGTGTTGATGGTGTTGGCGTACGTGTGGACGCTCTCGGAGTAGGCGTTGGTCCACTGCATCGCCATTTCCAGGGCGATGTGGCGCTCGGTATCCTCGGTTTCGAAAGCAATGACGTCCTCGTGGACCACGTCGACCTTCTTACCGGAGTTCAGGTGCTTCACATAGTCCAGCAGACCGTCGTCGTACTGGTAGACCACCGTGTGGAACTCGGCGGGGACTTCGCCTTCGGTGGGAACGCTGTCCAGATCCAGGTCGTCGTCCTCGGACGGTTCTTCCGGGGCGCGGCGCTCATCCGTCAGCGTGATGCGCAGGCCCTTATTCAGGAACGCCATCTGCTGGAACCGGGCGCGCAGCGTCTCGAAATCAAATTCCGTGCTCTCGAAGATGCTGTCGTCGGGGTAAAAAGTCTGCGTGGTGCCGGTCTCCTCGGTTTCCTCACCCTTGACCAGTCCGCCCTGGGGCTTGCCGCCGTCGGCGAAGGACATCCCCCACACATGGCCCTGGCGCCGGACCACGGTGTCGACGCGGCTGGACAGCGCGTTAACCACGGAAATACCCACGCCGTGCAGGCCGCCGGAAACGGCGTAGCCGCCGCCGCCGAACTTCCCGCCCGCGTGCAAAATCGTCATCACGACTTCCACCGTTGGCTTGTGCTCGGTCGGGTGCATATCAACAGGGATGCCGCGGCCATTGTCGACGACTGTGACGCCGCCGTCGGCCCGCAATACGATTTCGATGTGTGTGCAATAGCCAGCCAGCGCCTCATCGACCGAGTTGTCCACCACCTCGTAGACAAGGTGGTGCAGACCGCGGGGCCCGGTGGAGCCGATGTACATGCCCGGCCGTTTGCGGACAGCTTCAAGGCCCTCAAGAACCGTGATGTCGCTCGCACCGTAGCCATGACGTGTATCGGCCTCCGCCGTCGCGTCCGCCGTCACCGCTTCTTCCGCTAGGGGTTCCGCTGCCGGGATATCTGCATTGTCGTTAGCCACAGGCGCTGTCGACTCCTCTGTATTCGTTGAAGGCCGGCCGTTGCCGCTCCCCGCAGGGAAGGGCTTCTGCCAACAGGCACGTCACTGTCTGCACCGGCTGTAATGCTCGAGAAACCGTCTACCGCACGCGGGTATTGCGTCGGAAACGGACTCAGTCAACGTTTCGCCGGCGCCCAGTTATCAACCGCAATTCTACCGTGTCAGCTGGTCGAAACCCGCATCCAGGGCCCTCAATCGGCGGGGAAAGTGCCACTGGGAGGGCGTAGGCTCCGCCTACAAGGCCCCAGGGGTCCTGACCTAGGGTGCCTATACGGCCCGGCGATGTCTAAGCGCCCTACACGCCGTTTGTCGATTTTTCAAGAGTTTTGCGAGGAGTGCCTCACATCCCGCGCCCCGCGGGTACCCGTCCGGTTATCCGTAGGTGTCCCGGGGCCCGCGTCCGTTGACCGTCCGGGCCCCTTTCCGCCAGCTCGGCGCCGCCGGTCCCAGCACATGGATCTTGGTGACGACGCCATCGCCGAGTTCCGCCCGGAACTTCTCCAGGAGGCTGCTACTGAGCAGGCGCAGTTGGGTGGACCAGGCGGTGGAATCGCAGCGTACATGCAGGGTGGTGTCGGTGAAACTCTCCGGGGTACAGTGCGCGGAGATCTCCGGGCCGACCAGGGTGGCCCACTCCGCCATAACGGATCCGACTGCCACCGGTGATGTCCAGCCGCGCTCCGCAATGAGACGGCCCACGACTTTCCCGAGTCCCAGCGGATCTCGGCCGGTGCCGTGGAATTGGCCGAATCCCCGGGTTCCCGCCGATGTCCGGCCGGGTTTCAGCGGACCGGCTCCGGGACGCGGCGGGGCCTTTCGCCGGATCTCGCCCCGGGACGCGGCGGCGGCGCGCATTCTATTCAGCGCCGACTGCGCGGCGTCGATGTCGTCGGGGTCCCGTCCCGGCTGGAGTCCGCCGTCGGTATCCTTATTCATCGAGATTCCGGCTCATCGATTCCTCCCGGGATGACCTTTACCCGCCGTCCGGCCAGTTCCGCCGGGATATCGTCCTCGACGGCGGCAGTCACCAGCACCTGTTCGGCGCCGGATACTATTGCAGCCAGTTTACGCCGCCGCTGGACGTCAAGTTCGGCAAAGACGTCGTCCAGGATCAGGATCGGCGCGGACCCGCCCGTGCGGACGTCGTCCATCATCACGTAGTACGAGGCCAGCCGCAGGGACAGACAGATGGACCACGTCTCACCGTGCGAGGCATAGCCCTTGGCCGGTGCCGTTCCCAGCACCAGTTCGAGTTCATCGCGGTGCGGTCCCACCAGCGAAATTCCCCGTTCCACTTCCTTACGGCGCGACGCCGCGAAAGCATGGACGTAGCGGTCCGTGAGTTCGTCGACGGACAGCCGCCGGAGATCCTCCTGCCCGCGGGGTTCCGCGGCCGGCGCCCGAACGTCGTCGTCGTCCAGCACATCGTGCAGCGTCGACCGGTAGATGGCCCCGGCCTCCTTGGATTCGTCGGTGAGCTGCGCATATGCGCTCTTCAGGTGCGGCCGGAGCCGTTCAACCAGTTCAAGCCGCGCATGCAGCAGCTCCGCGCCCGCCCGGGCCATGTGCTGGTCCCAGACATCAAGCGTCGCTTCGTGGCCGGCAGTAAATTTACCTGCCCTCGCCGATTTGAGCAACGCATTGCGTTGTTTCAGCACGCGATCATAGTCACCGCGGGTCGCGGCATGCCGCGGAATGAGGCTGACCAGGAGTTCATCGAGGAAACGACGGCGGCTGGAAGGATCGCCCTTCACCAGCGCCAGGTCTTCCGGCGCAAACAGCACCATCTGGCAGATTCCGAGGATGTCCCGGGCCCGGACCGGGTTGCTGCGGTTGATCCGGGCACGGTTGGCTCGGATGCTGTTAACTTCGAGTTCGAGCACGGTCGTTTGCTCCCCGCGGACCAGTTTGGCCCGGATCAGGGCCCGTTCGGTGCCGAAACGCAACAGCGGGGCATCGGAGCTGACACGGTGCGAGCTGAGCGTCGCGAGGTAGCCCACCGCTTCGATCAGGTTGGTCTTGCCAATGCCGTTGGATCCCACGAGGACTGTGACCCCGGGCGCCAGGCTGAGGTCCACCTGGGCATAGCTGCGGAAGTCGGTGAGTGAGAGTTGTTCTAGGTACACGCCGGGTTCAGGATTTCAGGGCACGACTATTTGGCCGGACGGGTGGCATGACCGCCGAACTGATGGCGTAGCGCGGAGACCATCTTCATGGCCGGTGAGTTGTCTTCGCGGGAGGAAAAACGGGCAAACAGTGCGGCGGTGATGGCCGGTGCGGGAACGGCATTGGCTATCGCTTCCTCCACCGTCCAGCGTCCCTCACCGGAATCCTCGACGTAATCGTCGATGGATGCCAGGCCGGGATCCTCGTCCAGGGCCTTGACCATAAGGTCCAGCAGCCAGGACCGGACAACGGTTCCTTTTTGCCAGGCCCGGAAGGTTCCGGGCAGATCGGTGACAATGTCCTTTGCGGCCAGGAGTTCATATCCTTCGGCGTAGGCCTGCATCAGGCCGTATTCGATCCCGTTGTGGACCATCTTGGCATAATGGCCGGCGCCGATGCCGCCGACATGGACGAAGCTGTCGGCGCGGTCACCTTCGGGCCGGAGCACATCGAAGACGGGCAGGGCCTGCTCGATGTCCGCCGCATCGCCGCCGGCCATCAGGCCGTAGCCGTTCCGGAGGCCCCAGACTCCGCCGGAGACACCGCAGTCAGCGAACCGGATACCCTTTTCGGCCAGGGCCGCACCGTGTTTCTGGTCCTCGGTGTAGCGGGAGTTGCCGCCGTCAATCACCAGGTCGCCGGCGTCGAGCGCTTCGCCGAGTTCGGTGATCACGGAGTCGGTGATGTCACCGGACGGAACCATGACCCAGATCAGGCGGGGCGCCGGGACGACGGCGATCAGTTCCGCGAGGCTCCCCACATCGGTGACCTCGGGATTGCGGTCAAAGCCGGTGACGTCGATTCCGCCCAAGCGCAGCCGTTCGCGCATGTTGAAACCCATTTTGCCAAGGCCGATCAGTCCGATGTGCACGGTATGAACTCTCTTCTGCGCTGGGGGTTACAGGTGGAATGCCACCGAAATGACTCGCAGCAGGGGCCCTTTTGAGGATCAAGAACGGCCCCTGCCGCAAGCTAGTTGGGCAGCCGTACCGGCATAACGAGGTAGCGGTAATCGCCCTGGTCTTCACCGTCGGCGTCGTGCTGGGCGGTCAGCATGGCGGGTTTGGGCGCGGATGTAAACGAGAAGCGCACGAACTTGGTTTCGATGACGCTCAGGCCTTCGATCAGGTAGTGCGGGTTGAATGCGACGGTGATGTCCTCACCGGTGAGCCGGGCCTCGAGTTCCTCCGACGCCTGGGCATCCTCACCGGTTCCGGCGTCGAGGTGCAGCTGGCCCTGGGTGAACGCAAGACGGACGGGAGTGTTGCGTTCGGCCACGAGCGAGACACGGCGTACAGCTTCTACGAGTTCCGAGGTTTGCACGGCCGCATGGATCGGGGTGGCATCCGGAAACAGCGAGCGGATCTTGGGGTAGTCGCCGTCGACCAGGAGAGATGTTGTGGTGCGGCCGCCGCTCTCGAAACCGATGAGACGGCTGTCGTCGTCGGCGAGGGCAAGGTGGATATCACCACTGCTGCCGAGAGTCTTCGCGACCTCGTTCAGGGTCTTGGCCTTGACCAGGGCACTCGTGGAAACTCCGGGAGTAACCGGTTTCCAGGGCAATTCGCGCATGGCAAGACGGTAGCGGTCCGTTGCAAGCAAGGTGATGAGATCGTCCTCGATTTCCATCCGGACGCCGGTGAGGATGGGAAGAGTGTCGTCCTTGCTGGCAGCGATGATCACTTGGGCGACGGCCTGCGCGAAGGAATCGCCCGGCACTGTACCGCTGATCGGGGGCAGCGCCGGGAGCGGCGGGTATTCGGCTTCCGGCATGGTGGCGAGGTGGAAGCTGCTTCGGCGGCAGGTCAGGGTGACTTTGTTGCCGTCGGTCTCTACCTCCACGGGTGCGGACGGCAGGCTGCGGCAGATGTCTGCCAGCAGGCGTCCGGAGACCAAGATGGTGCCCTCAATGGTGATATCAGCGGCGATTTCGAGCCTTGCGGAGGTCTCGTAGTCGAAGCTGGAGAGGCTGACAGTGCCCGCTTCAGCCTTGAGCAGCAGACCTGAAAGTACGGGAACCGGCGGCCGCGGAGACAACGACCGGGCGGCCCATGTCACGGCTTCTGCCAGGACGTCCCGTTCGACTCTGAACTTCACGGAAGGGTGCCGCCTTTCAATGCTGCTGTTATCACGAAAAATCGGCCCAACTGGCGTTGGGAACTACAAAAGATGTCCAGGACGGACACACTGCAGACAGCTTAGCCGTAAGAGGAGTGTTTCTCCCATCCTCGGCTGTCTCCGGGGTTGCATCCGAGTGGTTTGGGCGGATCCCCGGTCCGGGTCTGCGAGGCCGGAGCGAAGTTGTTATTTGAGGGAATTTCATTTCTTAGGGATTAGTAGTGTTAATAACTGCTGTGGATACTGTGGATAACCCTGTTTCGCGGTGCAGATCCGGGGTTGAGTCCTGTTCATGGAGTGTGGGCGGAGCAGGTTTTAAACAGGGTGTGGGTGGGGATAACATTTTCTGTCCTGGCCTTGATCCACAGGTGGCTTAAGGGTTTTAAGCCCATTGAGCGCGGTTGTCCCCTTAACTATCCACAGGGTTGTCCACAGGACCCTGTTAATAAGGTTAGGACTGCTCGTCCGGACGGCTCAGGAATTGCGCTGCTGCTGCTTGATTCTGTTGGTCAGCTCGGTCACCTGGTTGTAGATGACCCGGCGCTCGGCCATCAGCTCACGAATCTTGCGGTCGGCATGGATTACCGTCGTGTGGTCCCGGCCGCCGAGTTCCTGCCCGATTTTGGGAAGCGACATGTCCGTGAGCTCGCGGCACAGGTACATGGCGATCTGGCGTGCGGTCACCAGGGTCCGGGTCCGGGACTTGCTGCAGAGCTCCTCCATGCTGAGCTTGAAGTAGTCGGCCGTCTGGGTGAGGATCTGCGCGGAGGTGATCTCCTGGGCGCCGTCATCCGTGATGAGGTCCTTGAGTACCATTTCGGCCAGGGCCACGTCCACCGGCTGGCGGTTCAGGCTCGCGAAGGCGGTCACGCGGATCAGGGCGCCCTCAAGTTCGCGGATATTGCTGGAAATCTTTGAAGCGATGTATTCCAGCGCGTCGTCCGGGGCGGAGAGGCCTTCACTGAGGGCTTTTTTCCGGAGGATCGCGATCCGGGTCTCCAGTTCGGGCGGCTGAATGTCCGTCAGCAGGCCCCACTCGAAGCGCGACTTCATCCGGTCCTCGAAGCCCGCGAGCAGCTTGGGCGGCTGGTCGGAGGTGATGACCACCTGTTTGTTGTTGTTGTGCAGGGCGTTAAAGGTGTGGAAGAACTCCTCCAGCGTGCGGTCCTTGCCGGCCAGGAACTGGATGTCATCGATCAGCAGGACGTCGACGTTGCGGTAGGTCGTCTTGAAGCTGGTGCCTTCATCGTCACGGATGGAGTTGATGAAGTCGTTGGTGAATTCCTCGGAGTTCACGTAGCGGACGCGGATGCCGCTGTAGAGCCGGCGGGCGTAGTGGCCGATTGCGTGCAGCAAGTGGGTTTTTCCGAGCCCGGAGTCACCGTAGATAAACAGCGGGTTATAGGCCTTCGCCGGCGCTTCGGCCACGGCGACGGCGGCCGCGTGCGCAAACCGGTTGGAGGAACCGATCACGAAAGTATCGAAGACATACTTCGGATTGAGGCGGCCGAATTCGTGGGAGGTGCTCGGCAGCATCGGCTGCGGCTTCAGTTCCACGGTCGGATCGGCACTGCGGGAAAGTTCGACGGCGGGCTCAGGTTCGGTGTGCAGCGGCACCAGATCGGTGTCGACGTCGATGGCGCAGCGGATTTCGTCGGAGAAGACGTTCCGGAGGGCGTCGTCGAGAGCCTCTTTGACCTGAGTCTGGAGGACCTCGCGTGTGAGCTCGTTCGGTACCGCTACCAGGAGTGTGGATCCGATCAGGCCCTGTGCCTGGGCCAGGATGACGAAGCCGCGCTGCCGCGGTGTTACCCGGTGGTCGTTTTCCATCAGGCTGACGACCCGACGCCAGGAACTTCCGACAGTGTTGGCTTGGTTGGCTTCGTCTACTGTCATCAATCAGTTCCTCAAACTTGCTTGCCTGCATTACCTGCAGCCACAAGTCCTGAACCAGTGCGCTGGTCCCGGTTTAATCCACAGGGTTATGCACAGTCCGTGGATAATCGGCTACTGGGACACTCTAGGGGATCAAAAGACCAGAAGATAGCTGGGTTCTGTCCTGTGGATAATCACACCGTTGTAGTTCCAGATCGGGCACGCGAGCCACTTCATCCACAGGCCGCGGCGGGAGTTAGCCACAGCTGGGAAAAGGCTGCTGAGCGTGTCCCAGTTTGACTCGGGAGGGCCAAGAGCCCTAACGTTATGAAGTCCTTAGTGTCAGCTTTTCGCCCTCATCAGAATCTCTCCCCGACGTCCCGCGTCTTGTGAGTCGAGTCGAGGGAAGCGGCACAGCCAAAACTTAGCGTCGACCAGTTCTTCCCCTTGATCGGGTGGCGCACCTTTGATCCCACTGGAGTAACTAACGTGAGCAAGCGGACTTTTCAGCCGAATAACCGCCGTCGAGCCAAGAAGCACGGCTTCCGCCTTCGTATGCGTACCCGTGCCGGCCGTGCCATCCTGGCAGCCCGTCGTGGCAAGGGCCGCATCGAGCTGTCGGCCTAAACAACTGACTCGTTGGTGTACATCCCTGTGCGAGTTGAACGGTGCTAGCCACTCGTAACCGTCTGCGGACATCAACTGATTTTTCAAGAACTGTACGTTCCGGTGTCCGCAATGGACGCCGGAACGTAGTGTTATATGCAGCAGCTCTCGCTGCCGATGAACCAAGCCGGATCGGATTCATTGTTTCCAAGAGTGTTGGGAACGCCGTGGTCCGGAATCTCGTTAAGAGAAGACTGAGAGAAGCCGGTGCGCTGTCGTTGCAGAAATACGGCAGCGGGTTCGCGATTGTGGTTCGTGCATTGCCCGCCGCGGCGGGTGCCGGCTGGGACCAACTGCTCTCGGACTACGATGCCGCCTTGGAAACCACGATCAAACGGCTGGGCAGCCGCCTTGCACAGGCCGGCTCTTCAGTTTCGGACGAGATAACACAGGAAGGGACACAGCGTGCTTAACTCAGCAGCCGCCGTCGTCCCTGACCCTGAGGTTGTCCCTGTCCCGCCATCCGCCCTGAAAGCGGCAGCAGCCTGGCTGGGCCGGGCCATCTGGAATCTGCCCCGCAATATCCTCATCCTGCTTCTTCTGGCGTACCGCAAGGTGATTTCCCCGCTGTACGGGCAGGTTTGCCGCTTCTTCCCCAGCTGTTCGGCCTATGCCCTCGAGGCGATCACAGTGCACGGCGCCGTGAAGGGAAGCTGGCTGGCGGTCAGGCGCTTGCTGCGCTGCCATCCCTGGAATGCCGGCGGAGTGGACCATGTCCCCGCCGGCCATCGCCAATGGGCCGACGACCGCACCCCCACAATTGTTGTGCTGAATAACCCGGACAAGTACCTGGCTGCTCGGTCTGATGGAGAAGGCCGTAATGCGGCCTGACGAATAGGGATATCGTATGGACTTCTTTGAAACAATCATGTTTCCGTTCAAGTGGCTTGTGTCCGCCATCATGGTGGTCTTCCACGATGGCCTGAGCGCCGTCGGAATGCCGTCCGACAATGGTTGGACCTGGACGCTGTCCATCATCGGGCTGGTGCTGGTGATCCGCGCCGCCCTGATTCCCGTGTTCGTCAAACAGATCAAGGCCCAGCGCGGCATGCAGCTGCTGCAGCCGGACCTGAAGAAGTTGCAGGACAAGTACAAAGGCAAGACTGACCAGCTGTCCCGCCAGGCCATGGCGCAGGAACAGATGGGGATGTACAAGAAACACGGCACCAACCCGTTCTCGGCCTGCCTGCCCATGCTGATCCAGATGCCGTTCTTCTTTGCCCTCTTCACTGTGCTGTCGGGCATTACATCGGCTGCCAACAAGGGCCTGGGTATCGGGGCGATGAGTCACGATCAGGTGGTGCAGTTCGATCAGTCGAGCATCTTTGGTGCCCCGCTGTCTGCCGCCCTGTTGCATGGCGGAGCAACCAATGTGGCGGTCGTCGTCCTCTCCATCCTGATGATCCTGGCCATGACGGCCTCGCAATTCATCACGCAGAAGCAGATCATGGCTAAGAACATGTCTGAAGAGGCCATGGCCAGCCCTTTCATGCGCCAGCAGAAAATGATGCTCTACATCCTGCCGGTCGTCTTCGGTGTGGGTGGTATCAACTTCCCCATCGGTGTCCTTATCTACTGGACCACCACCAACCTCTGGACGATGGCGCAGCAGTTCTTTGTGATCCGCCGGATGCCGACCCCGGGATCTCCCGCTGCCAAGGCCCTCGCCGAGCGCCGCGCCGCCAAGGGCCTGCCTGCCCTGCCCCTGACAGGTGCGCAGAAGGCGGACGCCGCCGCCGCCGAGGTGGCTGCCGCTGCGGCCCTGGTGGCCAAGAGCCAGCGCGTCCAGCCACAACGTAAGAACAGGAAGAGGAAATAATGTCCGCCGAGAGCACCGAACAGACAGTTTCCGCCGAGGTCGTCGACGACGGGACAACGGGCGCAGCCGCGCCTGCCGACCAGGAATCCGCTCTGGACGACGACGGCAATCCGGTCAAGGGTGTCTCCGCCAGCCGTCTGGAGGAAGAGGGGGATGTTGCCGCGGATTACCTTGAGGAATTGCTGGACATCGCCGATATCGACGGCGACATTGACATCGAGGTCCGCAACGGGCGCACCTATATTTCTATCGTTGCCGAGGAAAAATCGGATGGTCTCGACCACCTGGTGGGCAAGGACGGCGAAGTCATCGAAGCCCTGCAGGAGCTGACCCGCCTGGCCGTGCTCTCCGCGACGGAAAGCCGCTCCCGGCTCGTGCTGGATATCAACGGTTACCGCTCCGAGCGCGCCGGTGAGCTGCAGAAGATCGCGGAAGACGCCGTCGCTACGGTTAAAGATGCCGGTGACGCCGTTGCCCTTGCCCCGATGAGCGCTTATGAGCGGAAGATAGTGCACGACGCCGTCGCCGATCTGGGACTCATCAGTGAGTCCCAGGGCGAAGGCGCCGACCGTCACATCGTCGTTTCCGCAGACTGACGCCGCCGGATAATTTTGATGGTTGAAATTACGGCAGCTGAACTGCAGGCAGCCCAGCGGATCTTCGGCGGCCGGCTGGACCTCGCCGAACGCTATGTGGAACACCTGGCCACGTCCGGCACCGAGCGTGGCCTGATCGGGCCCCGTGAAGTTCCCAGGCTGTGGAGCCGTCATGTGCTGAACTGTGCCGTCATCGAGAGCCAGATTCCCCCCGGCAGCCATGTGGCCGACGTCGGCAGCGGTGCCGGACTGCCGGGCCTCTGCCTCGCGATTGCCCGCCCGGATCTGGAACTGACCCTGATAGAACCCCTCGAGCGGCGCGTTATCTGGCTTCAGGAAGTTGTGGATGATCTCGGCCTGGAAAATGTGACTGTCATGCGCACCCGCGCTGAACTGGCCGTGGGCATGGTGGAGGCAGACGTCGTTACGGCGCGGGCCGTGTCGGCGCTGTCCAATCTCGCGGGCCTGACTATCCCACTGCTGGCCGGCAAAGGTCTGGTGATTGCCATCAAGGGCCGCAGCGCTGGTGAAGAAATCGAAAAAGCAGCCAAGGTGATCCGGAAGCTAGGCGGCCAAGAGACCGCTGTTGTACTGGTGGGCGAGGGCCTCCTGGAAGAACCCACAACCGTTGTCCGAATAGTTGTGAATAAGCCTCAAAAGATTACCTAACGAGAGCCCGGCACCCTAGGGCCCGAAGGCTAAGAGGTTAGGCTAGTAAGCGGCAGCAAACGCCGAATGAGAGTGAGTGTGTCACAGTGACCAGCAGCGAAGCCTCCACACAGCGGATTCCCCCGTTTCTGTCCCTGGGATCCGCTCGGGCCTTTGTTGCACCCTCAACCACCCTCAACCAATCCGGAAATCACACTGTTTCGGTTGTTAAGAGCACCGGCAAGGCGAGTGTTTCACGTGAAACAACCGCGGCGACCGGCGCCGGTGCATTGGACTCCTTGGACGACTCCAGTCCGATTGCCCGGGAACTCACCCGCGAGAACAAGCGCCGTGAACGCCTCCTGGGCCGTGAACTTCCGAAACCCGGTAAGACCAGAATCTTCACGGTCTCCAATCAAAAGGGTGGTGTGGGCAAGACGACCACCACCGTCAATATTGCAGCTGCTCTGGCCGCAGCGGGCCTCAACGTGCTGGTCATCGATATTGATCCGCAAGGGAATGCCTCTACGGCGCTGGGAATTGAACACCACGCCGACGTTGACAGCATCTACGACGTCCTGATCAACGACTTTCCATTGCGGGACGTTGTGGCGCCATGTCCGGACATCGACAATCTGATTTGCGCCCCCGCCACCATTCATCTGGCCGGCGCAGAAATTGAGCTTGTCAGCCTTGTAGCCCGCGAACAGCGTTTACGGCGCGCGATCGACGTCTATGCCAAGGACCGGGCCAAAAATGGCGACGAGCGGCTGGACTATATCTTCATCGATTGTCCGCCGAGCCTGGGACTGCTGACGGTGAATGCGTTTTGTGCCGCCGACGAGGTGCTCATTCCAATCCAGTGCGAGTATTACGCGCTTGAGGGCCTGAGCCAGCTGCTGAAGAATATCGAGATGATCCAGAAGCATTTGAACGCGGATTTGGTTGTTTCAACGATCCTGCTGACGATGTACGATGGCCGGACCAACCTCGCCGCCCAGGTGGCAGCGGAGGTTCGGGAGCACTTCCCCGAGCAGGTCCTGGGTGCGGTGGTTCCGCGTTCCGTGCGCATCTCTGAGGCTCCCAGCTATCAGCAGACCGTGATGACGTATGATCCTTCTTCCAGCGGGGCCCTGTCCTATCTGGAAGCCGCAGCGGAAATCGCGGAACGTTAGACTCTCTTTCAAGAATTGCACTAGCTAGAGCCCTGTGACCCGCGGCTCTTCCAATGGAGGGATTTATCCATGAGCGACAAGCGACGTGGCCTCGGACGTGGACTTGGGGCACTCATTCCAAGTTCCGCCTCTGCTTCGGGAAACGGCTTAGCGCCGTCGCGTCCTGTTGACCTTTTCTTTCCCGAGGCGAGGAAGCGTACCGCCGCGGCGGACATGCCGGTACTTGACGATTCGGTCACCGGCACGCCGGATGTCGACACAGTAACGGCGCAGGCGTCACGAGTCAAGTCCGGCGCTGGCCCGGAAGCGGGCACCACGGCGAACAAGGCCGGCTCGAGTGCGGGGGCCAAGAAGTCCCCGGCCCACAAGGCTCCCGCGGCCAGGACTGCGGCTGACATGAGTGATGCCAAGGATGAGTCCGCTTCCACTGCGACTCCCGGTAAAGCGGGATCCAGGGCCGAGGACGACGGCGTTCAGCTGGTTGAGGTGCCGGGCGTCCGCTTCGCCGAGCTCCCGGTGACTGACATCCATCCGAACCGGAAACAGCCGCGTTCTGTCTTCGATGAGGACGATATGGCGGAGCTTGTCCATTCGGTGCGGGAAATTGGCGTGCTCCAGCCAATTGTGGTCCGAACATCTACCGAAATAGGTGGGGAACCGTACGAGCTCGTTATGGGCGAACGCCGGTGGCGGGCAGTACAGGCTGCAGGCCTTGAAACGATCCCCGCAATTATTCGTGACACTACCGATGATGATCTACTCCGGGACGCTCTGCTGGAGAATCTGCACCGCAGCCAGCTGAATCCGCTCGAAGAAGCCGCCGCTTACCAGCAGCTGCTCGAAGACTTCGGAACGACGCACGAGCAGCTGGCTGACAGGATCGGGCGCTCCCGCCCCCAGGTCTCGAACACGCTTCGGCTGCTCAAGCTACCTCCCCTGGTACAGCGGCGGGTGGCCGCGAGTGTGATCTCGGCCGGCCATGCCCGGGCACTCCTCGCCCTCCCGGATGCAGCGGCAATGGAACGCCTGGCGCAGAAGATTGTTGCTGAAGGTATGTCGGTGCGTGCCACTGAAGAGGCCGTCACGCTGTACCAGAGCCCCGCTTCGCCGAACAAGAACAACATTCCCCGCCCGGGGGCGCGGCACGAGCGACTGGACTACCTGGCATCGTCTCTCTCCGATCGTCTCGATACCAACGTCAAGATATCGTTGGGTGCGCGAAAGGGACGGGTCAGCATTGAATTTGCCAGCGTGGAAGACCTGAACCGCATCATGGATGTCCTGACGCCTGGTTCTCCGGGCTAGCAGAATTTTGTACTTCCCCATGGGGTCTGTTTCACGTGAAACAGACCCCATTGCTATTTGCTGGATGCTGCCGGCAGATCTCACTGGATTGGTGGTCTCGGGGCCGTAGCCGGGGCAACCATGCTCCCTTTCTTGGACTCTGCGCCTGGATCCGGGCTAGCAGACGCGATCAAATTGCCTTGTATGGGCGGAGCGGGTGGAAAGAAGGACCTGGATTGTTAACTTAGACAGGTCAGCTGGTCAGAGTTTGATGCCTTGACGCTTGCGGAGGGAGCGTGAGCGGATGCTGTGACCCATGGAGCCGGCCCCTATTCTTAGCATCTTTGGTGCTGTGCTTTCGAGGTGCTTGCTGTGAAAGGAGCGGGAAATATGTTTCACGTGAAACATGAGTAGTCTTCCAATCACGGTTTTAGTAGTATGGCGGCAATTCCCCCCGTCACGCTTCAACTGACGCTCATCTCCGGCGATATCAGCGGGCGGAAATCGATAGTTCGGAGTCTTGTCTGGGAGTCTCACTTGGGTGATGCGGCAATTCGGTGGCAATGCCGGCGGCGACCCTAACGTCCTAGTAGACCCTTGTCTGCGGGTGATACGTCTTCAGAAACGTCAACATCGCCTCGGTGGAGACGGGCCGGGGGCGGCCAATGCGGACGATGGACCGCGAAGTTGTTTTGCGATGGGATTGGTGGGAAGTATTTCCTTGGACGACGCTCCCTCCCCAATGGATCGGTGCTCTCTTGGTGGCAGGCCCCGAGGCCTTGACAGCACGGTCTCAACCATCAATCTCAGCCTTGTTCGCCTACGGGAGGCGACTGGTCCTGAAAGCCGCGGAGAAGCGCGACCGTTTCACGTGAAACAATCTGCTGTCCGCTTGAGGTGGCGGTTCTATGGACACTACCGTGATTTGTGGGTCTGAGATTCCGCTGCGGATCTCCGGAGCTATGCAGCCGCGAAGTTTGTAGTACCCCTTAGGTCGCGCGCTGCGGGCTCCATTGCCGGGCCGGGACCTTCGGGAGGAGCAGCGCCCTAATGACGCCCCAGGCGACCTACGGTGGCCCGACAATGCTTGGTGGTCCAGCCCGACCTAAATGATACCCGGACAAATACCTCTACCGCGTATGCCGCTGTCGCGGCCGCAGGGCCTCCAAAGGTGTCCTGCCTTAGGAGTCTTCGAATCCAGCCGGAAGAAACTTCAACCCGAGGACCCTCATACTATGTCAGCCTCAGGTTTGTGGTTCCCCGCGCCGGGTCTGTGGTGACGGAGTACGGGCGTGAAGGCAACCAACGGTCAGCGATGATGCCCTGTGCTCCGTCGTTCCCTGTGTCACGTATCTTGCCGCCGATTCAAGCCCCCAAAATCGTGATGCTGTCGAGGCCCGCGGCCGTTAGCAGCGGGTCGATTATCAGGGTGAACAAACACCGGATGCCAGATTTCGATAGTGGTAGTCGTACCTCTGCTTGGGGGCAACCGATTGTGCCCACTAGTTCACGCATGGCACCAAATTCACTCTTCAGATGCTCAGTGTGTGCTGAAGGTGCGGCGAAGTGACTCAAGATCACTTTCCAGGCACCCGATCCGCCGTGGCGGCTGCAAAATCCGGACGCCGGTCCACTCGCCCACAACATGGCGACCGCAGTGACGGACGTTCCCGTTGGGGACTCTGCTGGTGTCGTCGAGACCGCCCTGGAGGCTTCGGCTGTGGGGCTGTTGGCAGGCTCTGTTTGCGGTCCTGGCCTGCTGTGGCTTCCCCTGGCAGCGCCACTGCTGCTGTCACATCCTAAGCCGATTCTCACCGTCCAGAGCTCGACACTGCCGCTGTCGTGGTTCATTCCCCCGGGTCTGGCGGACCCTTGCCCTGGCAGACCCGCGTCCGGATGCCTTCCGGTTGGGCCGATCCCGATTTGCTCCTCTGATGTCGGGCACAAACATTGAACTCTGTACATTTGGCGTTGTCTAGGTGGCCCTGGTCTATTTTTCTCCGGTGGCCATCTCGGCTGACTTGCCGGTGGACATCGCTGTGGATAACTTTGTGGATGAGTCCCAGTCCCCGGCCAAACCTTAGGGCTGGCCGTGGACATCTTTAGTTTGTTTGCAGACGCAGCCCCCGGTGCTGCCGTGGGTCAACGCTGCGCTGTTTCACGTGAAACATACCGCTTCCAGGAGACGGGCAACGTATTTTCGCCCGACCTTGCTTACTCAATCCCCCGCCAATGGTTAATTTTCAGCCTGATTCGAACAAATGGCGACGCTCAGCTCTGGAGGCGGTGTGCGCAAAGGACTTTCCAGATGAGGCCCTCCAACGCCTGCCCTATATTTGGTGGTCCCGTGAACGAGGCTAAGGTCGATTTTGAACGGTCAACCTCCGGATGCACGGGCTGTGGCGATCACCTGGCGCCTGTGGATAAGCGTGTGAATAACCGCTGTGGAAAAGACTGTGGAAAGCACCTCATACTGCCCGTCCAATGATTCTGCGCCGCAGCCAGGAGCCGGCAATTGGACCCGCACAAGCAGGTCCGGCTATTCTCTCCATGCCGTGTCTTTGCTGCACATTCCCGCGTTCTTCTGCAGTCTACTGCTGCTCGCAATTCTCCCCCGCAGCCCGGGAGTTTATGGCCCATTGGCCGGGAACGGCGCTTCGAGGCTTTGGCCCCAGGCTCACATGAATGCGTCACCGAAACCAGCGGGGACGAAACATCGGCGCCGTGATTGGTCAACTGGGGTCCCGTGACCGGCTGCCGCTGGTGGCGTGGGGGTCAAGGCCGGATATTGTCGAGACGCAAGCGGAGCAGCCCGATCAGCCTATTCACTTGGCGCCGTCCTCTGCTACCGGGGAAGCCACCGGATGAACGGGGTTGCGAAGATAGGGGCACTCCCCCCAAGGTCGAAATCCGACCCGGAACAGCCGGAACATTGGGAAAAGCCGGAAATTCCGAGAGACGGCCACTATAGTCTGTTGGGGGCGCAACAGGACGTCAGACCGCCGTGATGGCTGCTGCCCACCGCCCCCTGGAGTGGAGTGTGTGAGTATGGCTGGTTCTGCCGGACACCTCGGTTGAGGCTCGTGAGCGGCCAGCGTTTGAGGTCTGCAATGCACATTTGCCGGCTTCCAGACCATCGCTTTGCTAGTCAATCGACTGCCTTGCCCTGCACTCTGTGATTCCGACCAAACCTGTGGCGCCCGATTTCCGGGGACCGCCACGCCGTAGCTTCGCAACGCAATATGTAGCCCGCGCGACTGGGCGCCGGACATTTGGAGTCTTCCGAATTGGCGAACCCGGTTTCTATCTCGCTGCCTTGCCATGCCCCGCCGTGCCCTTACTCCGCCGTACCCTCGCCCTGCTTTGCTTCTACTCGCTCCGTCCTGTCCCGTCCTTCCCCGCCGTGTACCTGGCGGGCGCCAGTGGAGGACGCGAGGGGTATGGAAGGCTGCGAGATCGGATCTTGTACAGGGGCTCCGCTTGGATGCTGCTCCCTGGGGCGGCCGGAGAATACTCCTCGTAACACAGGCTAGAGCCGGTGTCGCCCAGATGCCGCGGTCACCAAGACAGCACTGATGCCCCTCCAGTGCCTTTGATGTGGTTCTTGGTCGTGAGTTCACGAACTCGGAACGAGGCCGGAGGTGAAGAGTCCCGGATCTCTGGTCTTCTCGGGCTTCGATGCAAGACTCAGATGATCGGACGGCAGTCCCCTGGCCGGCCCTGCGGAAGCGTTGAACGCTCGGTTGTTCGCAGGAACTTTTTTCGACTTGCCCGGAATCGGGTGGGGATTGCGGGCGTGCAGGGAACGGCCGTTCCAAGTGGCGCGAGCTACCGTTGAACTCTATGTTTCACGTGAAACATATCCGGAGCCCGGCCTGAATTGGTTTCAAGCACTGGGTGCACGTTTCACGTGAAACATCCGCCTCCGATCAGATGGCACCGCGGCACCGCCGATTGCAGATGAGCGGGCTTCTGTCTCCGATCCTCAAAGGCAATAGTCATGGGTGCAAATGGAGCCCAAATGGGCCTCACACTCGCCCTAATAGTCGGAGCAGACAGAGTGACTTGGATTGACGTTCTCGTCGAGCTAATCAGTTGATTCCCTCCAATGCGCGGAGCGATCCTGGCTTCTTCAGGTAGGGATGCGGCGGCGTAGCGGCCCGCACTGTCTGACCAGTCGCACTTCTGAAGGGGTGGGTTGAATCGTAATCGCGCCATAGAAGGCCGCGATGTTGGATTGCATTGTAGTGCCATCTAAGGCCAGGAGGTGCGTTGCCCTGCCAGACTGCGACAGGTCGTGGCCTGGGCATCGACTTGGCGACTGAAGGCGATTGCAGCCCAGACGATGGCCGGTGGGCGTGCATGAATACTCGAGTACGACGTGCTACCTCGCAAATCACCAAGCGACACGGATTGGTTCCACCAGCTCCGGGTCCCAGGATGTTTCACGTGAAACATGGGAACTCCCGGAAGCACAACCATGCGGATGGTGACTGCTGGCAGTCTGCGGCGACTTCGAAATGGCGCGAGCCGCAACGACTAGCGCGAGCCACAACGACATTTTTTGCTTCTCGTGAAACGCGACGTCCGGCTCGCGGGACGTGCTCACCACGATTTCGCTAAGATGTAGGAACTCATCGATCCACGGGGATATGTGAAGGTCGCCAGTGGATTCATTGCAGAGCAATCAACCCTCAGAAGGTTCAGAAACCATTCGAGTCTCACTGTCAGTAGACATCCTCCGGACCCGGGAAACCGTTAGTCGGCGTTTTCGTTGGTTCATCGGCGTCTTGGCCCGGGGGCTGGGAGGGCACAGCTCAGGGACATGTCCCGCGCCGGGGGCAGCGGACGGACATAGTGTCGTTATGCTCAGTTCCGGGTGCGAAGAATGGGCATGTCCCCCGCGGCGCGAAAAGGTCCAGGTTCCACGCCGCCGGACCCGCCCAACGCCTGACCGGACCAGCCCGACGCGACGGGCCGTGGCGTTCCTGCCCGGTTACTTCGGCGTCCGGCGCCACAAGCCCGCGGGAATCCGGGCCTTTCCCGGGCCGATAGGAGGTGTGGCGGCAGGTAACCGGGAAGGAGCGCCGCCAACGGCCACCTACGTCCGGCCAGATCAACGAAAATGCCCGCCGGACGCGGCGTACCCAGCGGATCTGCCCCGCTGGGCGGGACATGCCCCGCGCCCGGGCCGGCGGGTGGGCATAGTGTCATTGTGCCCAGTTTCCGGTGCGAAGAATGGGCATGTCCCGCTGGACTGAACACGGTCCCAAGGGACATGCCCCGCACCGGGGCCGGCGGGTGGGCATGGTGTCATTGTGCCCAGTAGCGGGTGCGAAAAATGGGCATGTCCCCCCATGTCCCCCGGCGCTACAACGTCCTGGCGCTGCCTGAACCCCGGCGAACCAAGGAAAATACCCGCGCTGGCGACAATTTTCCGGGAGCCAGGAATGTGGGATCCCACAAAAGAGTGGCCCCACTTCCGGGAAGTGGGGCCACTTGTGGGGTCTGTGCGGGGCACAGCCCGGCTGGAATTAGGACAGGACGTCCGCGAATTCCTTCTCGAAATACTGCTTCGGGCGGGCGCCGATGACGGTCGCCTTCACTTCTCCACCCTGGAACAGATAGACGGCCGGGATGGAGGTGATCCCATACTCAGCGGCGATGGCCGGGTTGTCGTCCACGTTCACCTTCACGACGTCCACCTTCTCGCTGTACTCGACTGAAATTTCGTCGAGGATTGGTCCGAGCTTGCGGCACGGGCCACACCATTCGGCCCAGAAGTCCACGATGACCGGCTTCTCGGATGCCAGTACGTCGCTGCTGAAACTGGCGTCTGTTACGTCTTTTGCGTTGCTCATAACTTTGTCTCTCTTCAGTTGGTTGCTGCGCGCCGTTTAGGCGTGGAAGTCTGCGAGGTAGTGCTCGACGTCAAGTGCGGCCACACAGCCTGACCCCGAGGCCGTGATGGCCTGGCGGTAGGTCGGGTCGATGACGTCGCCGGCCGCAAAGACTCCCCTGACGGTGGTCCTGGAAGTGCGGCCCTCAACGGCGATGGTGCCTTCGGGGGTCAGCGCCAGCTTGCCCTTGACGAGATCCGTGCGGGGATCGTTGCCGATCGCCACGAAAACACCGGTGACGGCCAGCTCGGATCCGGTCCCGTCCAGGAGGTTCGTCAACCGCAGCCCGGTGACCTTGTCCTGGCCGATGATGTCCTCGACGCCGGTGTTCCAGATGAAGGTGATCTTCTCGTGGGCCTGGGCGCGGTCCGCCATGATCTTGGAGGCACGCAGGGTGTCCCTGCGGTGCACCACGGTGACGGACTTCGCGAATTTGGTGAGGAACAGTGCCTCTTCCATCGCGGAGTCGCCGCCGCCGATGACGGCGATGTCCTGGTCCTTGAAAAAGAAACCGTCGCAGGTTGCGCACCAGCTGACGCCATGGCCCGAGAGCCGCTTTTCATTGGGTAGACCAAGTTCACGGTAGGCCGAGCCCGTGGAAAGAATGATGGACCTGGCCTTGAAAACCTCCCCCGTCGCGATGGTGACCGTCTTGACGTCGCCGTCGAGATCCAGTTCGGTGACGTCCTCGAACTGGATGTCAGTGCCGAATCGGGCAGCCTGCTTCTCGAAGTTCTCCATCAGGTCCGGGCCCATAATGCCATCGGGGAATCCCGGGTAGTTCTCGACGTCGGTGGTGTTCATCAGCTCGCCGCCGGCGGTAACCGAGCCCGCCAGCAGCAGCGGCTTCAGGTTGGCACGCGCCGTGTATACCGCAGCGGTGTAGCCCGCCGGGCCTGAGCCGACGATGATGACATCACGTACATCGGACGCGGTGTTTTCTGCGTTGCTCACTGAACGGTGAACCTCTTCCTTTGTCGATGCGCCCGCCCGGGTGGCCGGCCACATGGCACAACTGGTACTTGGTGCTGAATATTCCGATGGAGCCGGGCACCACGGGGACGCCACCACCCAGGGTAACGTTCTGGCCCCGTACGGCCGGATCAGGAACCGTTGGGTGAAAGGCTTGACCGGCGCGTGATCGGGGCACCAGGCGTGCTACTGGATCTTGATCTCCGCCAGCCGAAGGCCAAACCCGAAGCGCGTCTTCGGTGCCGTCAGCTTGGGGAGGGTCTTGATGGAGACGATCACGTACTGCGCCGTGACGGGTTCCTGCAGGGGCATGGTCAGATCCGGGGACGTGAAGCTGTTGCTGCCTGCCTGCTTGGCTCCGTCGAGGGAGGGCCGGTCGTTGGTAAACACGCTGATGCCTCCGCCGGATGCACCCAGCTGGCTCAGCGTGACCGAGGAGACCTTCGAGGGGCTCTTGAGCTTGATGACCAGCGGAACCTCGGGGGCGAGGCCACCCCAGTTGTCGGTGGCGAATTCCATGTCCGACCAGTAGCTGGCGCCGTTTCCGTCAAACGTCTTGACCAGGTCGCCGTCGTACGTCCCCGCGAAGTCGAAGTTACCCAGGCGCGTGACGCCTTCGATCGCGGGCGGGCCTGCGGCGGGTGCCGAGCTGGCAGTTCCGGTTGGTTCCGCCGACGTCGGGCCGGGAGTACTGGTGGACGTGCTGCCGCCTGCTGTGGACTGGGGGTTGCTCTTGAAGAGGCTGCCCAGATTGGTCACGGCAAGGATCAGCCCCACCACCAGGACGGCGGCCAGCAGGCCGCCCACGAGCCAGCGCATGGAGCGGGGTTCGCGCGGCGGCTCCTCCTCCTCCTGTTCGTAGTAATCGTCGCCGGCCGCAGACTCGTTCTTCCGGGCCGAGGCCGGGAAGAATCCCGGAGTCCGGTCCGGGGAGGCCACACCCGGGCCTGCTGCAGCCGGATACTCCTGCACCTGCCCCTGGCGGGAAATACGCTGATCCTCTGAACCGGCAGAGGCGTAGTCATCGCCGGACCAGAGGGACACCTTGGGCGTCTCCGTCGGAGCCGGCGGCGTCGAACTGGAGCCGCGGCCCGCTGCGTCACCGTTAGCGGCACCGGCCTGGACCGGCTGGGGTGCCGTTACATGCGCGGCAGTCTCCTGCGGTGCGGTCTCCGGAGATCTGGAACCGCCGGCCGCAGCAGCTCCGGCAGCCAGACCTGTGGCGCCTGCCGCGGCGGCCGCTCCGTGACCGGCACCTGCCGCGTCGGACGGGGACACAGCCGGACGAGCGGTGACGCGGGACGGGGACACCGGCGCGGCTGCCTTCTCCGGCGCCGCAGGCGACAGGTTCTGTCCGTAGTTGATGAACCCGGCGTCGACTTCCTCGTCGTCGTAGATACCGTCGTAGGTTTCCGGTTCCTTGGAACGCGCCTGCCCGAAGATCTCGCTGCCCAGGGTGTCCGTGAAGAACGGCTCCACATAGGGCGGGTTGGCGGAGACCACAAGGTCCAGCAGATCAGCCGCCGAGGCATGGTTGGTAATCAGATAGGTCGTGGAATCGCTGACACCAAGATCGAGGATCTGCACGCTCCCGGGACGCTCGCCCGTGGCCACCTCGCGGGCGCTGTGGGCCACTTGATCGGCGTTGCCCGGGCCGGCCACAAGGATGCTGACAGCACGGTTCAGCACCTGGTCCACACCGTCCAGCACCAGATCCTGGTCATGCGAGGTCAGTACGGTGGCAGTGACCTTGTAACGGCCACCTAGCACTGATCCGACATCGATCGGGTGGGACACGGGTTCCTCCTAGACTGTCCGGGGCTGCCGAGCTGACCACTTCATCACTGACCCACAGTCCCCCGGCAAAGCCGGTTGACCGCTGGTCTGCAACTCCCCTTCTTAGTATTCGATCGTAGCCGATGCGGTGTCCCGGCCGCGGGAGCACGGGGCTGCGCAACCGGCGGACGCTATTTTTTCTTCTTCCGGCCGAACGGGAAATGCGGATTGTGCCCTGCCGGGCCCTGATAGGTCCGGCGCCCCGGCAATGGAACGTCGCCGCGCCCCAGACCGCCCTGAGCCGTGCTGGGCACGTCCTCAGCGGGCAGGTAACCGCCGTCCGGCCCGGTCCGTCCGGCCCGGTCATCCTGATCACCCAGGTCTGGACCGGCACGGAAGGACACGGCATCAAACTCGCCCGAAATTCTCGGAATGAGCCCGGTATCCACGGAGACTGTGGCCCGTTCCGGCGTCGTACGTGCCGCAACGGTGACATCCGGACTGTCCCCGGCGCCGGGAGGGACTGCCGGACGGCGGAGCCTTCCCAGCAGCGGCTGCAGCAGATCCCGGAGTTCAGTGACCCGGAAGAGTTTCAGCAGCACGAGGTAGACGGCCAGCATGACCGGCCCGACGACGACGATTGTTACCAGTGCGGCCGGGCGGCTGCTCCAGGCGAAACCTTCCGGGCTGTAGCTGCCCAGCAGCCACAGGCCCACCGCCCCGGCGAGGGCCGAGCCCAGGGCCGCGTAGCCCATCCGGATGTACGAGTTGGCGATCCGCGGACCGTCCAGATGGCCCAGGAGCCGGCGCAGGAAGAACGCGCTGACGATCACGGACAGGATATTGCCGCCGGTGTACAGGGCTGCGATGGCGAAGATGATCTGGTCGTACGGCAGGAACTGGATCAGGAAAGCGGCCACAACATTGACCAGGGCCAGCACCAGCTGGATGAAGAACGGAGTCCGCGCATCCTCGTTGGCGTAGAACACCCGGGACATCATGAAGTTGGCGCTCATGAACGGGGTACTGAGTGCCAGGAGCGTCAGCGTCTGGGCGAGCATGGCGCCGTCCTGCCGCTCACCGCCGGAGAAGAACATGCCCAGCGGTCCGGCAAGCGCGAACAGCGCCAGTGCTCCGAAGACGGTGGCCACCGCCATGGTCCGCAGTCCGTGCGAGAGGGCGTCGCGCAGCGCGTTCCGGTCCCCGTCCTGCGAGGCCCGGGTCATCCGGTTGAACAGCACGGTGGCCAGCGACAGCGCAATGATGGAGTGCGGCAGCAGATAGAGCTGGCTTGCCACCTCCAGCACGGCGTTGCCCGGCAGCGTTTCCGCGGCTGGATCGCCCGCCCGCTCGAGCCGGAGACGCTCGGCCCCGGGAATCGTGGCGATGCGCATGACGTACAGGAAGGCGAGCTGCCCGACGGCGGCTGTGGCCAGCGTCCACACGCTCAGCCTGGCAGCCTGTCCCAGACCGACGCCGCGCCAGCCGAAGCGCGGCCGCAGGCCAAGCCGCAGCCGGAACACCGGGATCAGCAGGATGGCGGTCTGGGAAATCACGCCAATAGTGGAGAAGCCGGCCACGAGAAAGGTCTGGGTGGAACCCCAGTTATCGAGGGTGTGGGGATTAGTCACGTTGGCGCCCATGATGCCGATGAACATGCCCAGCCCGGCGATCGCGACGACGTTGTTCAGGATCGGGGCCCACATCGCCGGTCCGAAGGCCCCGTGGGCGTTCAGAACCTGGGTCAACAGGGCGTAGAGACCGTAGAAAAAGATCTGCGGCAGGCACCAGAATGCGAAGGACACGGCCAGTGATTTCTGCTGCGGGGAGTAACCCTGCGTGGTCAGTTCTATGACCCAGGGTGCCAGCAGCGTCACCAGCAGGGTGAGGGTGAGCAGAACCAGCACGGCCAGCGTCAGCAGCCGGCTGATGTAGTCAGCTCCTTTGTCCGGCGCCTTGCTGGCCTTGATGATCTGGGGCACCAGGACGGCATTGAAGACGCCTCCGGCCACCAGCAGGAAAATCAGGTTCGGCAGGTTGTTCGCGTTGATGAACGTGTCAGTGACGGTGGAACCGAGGCCAAGGGCAGCGCCCAGCATCCAGGTCTTGCCGAAACCGAGGAAGCGCGAGACCAGCGTTCCCGCCGCCATGATGGCGCTGGAACGGGCCTCTCCGGACTGGACAGCTGTAGAATCGGCGGGGCCGGAGTGCGCTGGGGTGGGCTTGGCAGATGACATCCTCTTCATCGTCTCACCCGGGCATGGCACAAGGTGCTATCCGCGCCCGATTGCGGCCGCTTTCCCGCCCGTCAGCCGATTTCGGGGAGCACTTCCCTGGCGAGATCCGCGATGCGGCGTTCGTTCGGGAAAGAGAGCTTGCGGGCCAACTCCTGGATGGGAACCCAGGCGACGTCCACGGCTTCCTGATCGGGATCGTTTTCAATCGTCAGGTCCCCGCCCGTGGCCTGCAGCAGGTAGTGGTGGACGGTCTTGTGGACGCGGTGGCCGCTGACGGTGAACCAATAGTCAATGCTTCCCAGCGGCGCGAGGATCTTGCCTTCGATGCCGGTTTCCTCTGCGATTTCACGCACGGCGGCTTCCTCGTTGCTTTCCTGGCCTTCCGGATGGCCCTTCGGCAGGCACCATTCCAGTCGTCCGCCGCGGTTAAGGCGGGCGATAATCGCAACCCGCAGTTCGGCGTCGGACGTGTCCACAACGACGCCGCCGGCGGAGACTTCCTCGACGGTGGGAAGGGAGGCCTGGCCCAGGTGCTGCACGGGCGCGACATTGCCGCCGATTGCCGATGGCAACGGTGCGTTTGTCCTCCTGCCGGGAGCGCTCGGTACGGGATGGGCCATGATGTCCACTCTAACGACACTTGTCCTCACTTGATGACCTGAACATGACAGGAAAGTGGACGGCAGGGAAAGTCGATTGTGTCCGCCGCCGCCGCGCCCGGCACCAACGGCGGGCCGCCGGGAAGGATCCGGTGTGGTGCTGGCGCTCTTTTCTGACAAGCTTAAGAAACTATGGCGCATGCACATCACAAGACTGACCCGCACACTGTCGAATTCCAGGTGGACCCGGTGGTTCTGGAGCTCGGACGGCGGTTCGTCGACGCCGGCCATGAACTGTCGCTGGTGGGTGGTCCCGTGCGTGACCTCTTCCTGGGCCGGGTATCCCCCGACCTGGATTTCACCACCGACGCCACCCCTGACCAGACTGTCGCGCTGATCAGGAAGTGGGCGGACAACTACTGGGAGATCGGGCGCGCTTTCGGCACCATCGGGATGCGCAAGGCAGGTTTTCAGATCGAAATCACCACCTACCGCGCGGAAGCCTACGACCCGGATTCGCGCAAACCGGTGGTCGCGTTCGGGCACTCACTGACGGATGACCTGCAGCGGCGGGACTTCACCATCAACGCCATGGCGTTGCGCCTGCCGGCACTGGAGCTCGTGGACCCGTTCGGCGGCGTCCGTGACCTGCACGCCTCCGTCCTTGCCACTCCAGGGGCTCCCGAGGCGTCCTTCTCCGACGACCCGCTGCGCATGATGCGCGCCGCCCGTTTCGCCGCCCAGCTCGGCGTGGAGGTGAACCAGGACGTCCGTGCGGCCATAACCCGGATGGCCGAACGGATCTCCATGATCTCCGCGGAACGGGTGCGTGAGGAACTGGTCAAGCTCATTTGCGCCACCCACCCCCGCGCGGGGATTGACTTGCTCGTGGATACCGGGCTGGCCGAGTTTGTGCTGCCCGAGGTGTCCGCGTTGCGCCTGGAATCGGATGAGCACCACCGGCACAAGGACGTCTACCAGCACTCGCTCCAGGTTCTGGAGCAGGCCGCCGCCCGAGAGACTGACGCGGACGGCCCCGTGCCCGGCCCGGACTTCGTGCTGCGGTTTGCTGCCCTCATGCACGACGTCGGTAAGCCCGCGACCCGCCGCTTCGAGCCAGGCGGCGCGGTGAGCTTCCGGCACCACGACATGGTGGGTGCCAAGCTGACGACGAAGCGGATGAAGGCACTGCGCTTCGACAACGACACGATCAAGGCCGTGGCCCAACTGGTGGAGCTGCACATGCGCTTCTACGGCTACGGCGATGCTGGCTGGAGCGATTCCGCCGTCCGCCGGTATGTCACCGACGCGGGGCCGCTCCTGGACCGGCTGCACCTGCTGACCCGTTCGGATGTGACCACACGCAACCAGCGCAAGGCCGAGCGGCTCTCTTTCGCGTACGACGACCTGGAGGCAAGGATCGCGGCACTGCGCGAGCAGGAATCCCTCGAGGCGGTCCGCCCGGACCTGGACGGCGGCCGGATCATGGCGCTGCTGGGGCTCAAGCCCGGCCCTGTTGTCGGCCGCGCCTACAAGTTCCTGCTGGAAGAACGGATGGAGCACGGCCCGCTGGATCCTGACGTGGCCGAGTCCAAGCTGCGCGAATGGTGGGCGGCGCAGCCGGAATCCACTGTCGAACCGTCCACCACCGAGGAGTCCTAAGTGATTGCACCGTCCAACGGCCCCCGTCCGCAGCTGTGGATCCTGCGGCACGGCGAAACCGAATGGTCAAAGAGCGGTCAGTACACCGGGCTCACCGACCTTCCGCTGACAGTGGAGGGCGAGCAGCAGTCCGTTGAGGCCCGGACGGTGCTCGACGCCGTCGACTTCGATCTGGTGCTGACCTCTCCCCTGCGGCGGGCGCGGAGGACGGCGGAACTCGCCGGGTATCCCGGCGCCGAAGCGGAACCCCTGGCGGTGGAGTGGGACTACGGCGAGTATGAGGGGATCAGCTCGGACCTCATCCGCAAAGACAACCCGGACTACCTGATCTGGACCCACGGCGTGCCCAACGGCGAGTCCCTCGACGACGTGGCTGCGCGGGCGGACAAGATCGTGGCCCGCGTGCTGGAATCCGGGCTGGACAATGTGCTGATTGTGGCGCACGGACACTTCTCCAGGATCCTGACCGCTCGCTGGCTCGGGCTTGATGCCCACGAGGGCCGGCACTTCGTCCTGGGGACCGCGAAAGTCTGCACGCTGGGCTGGGACAAGAAGACGCCGGCAGTGGTCCGCTGGGGCCTATAAATACGGTTTAGGAAAAACTCTAAGAAAGTTTATGAATGTGGTAGTCAAACGCTGCATTCATGGTGTATTTTTAATTCTGACCCCAGAGCGATTTGCCGGGGTCACGGCGCGCGCCGCCCGGTCAGTCATCCGGAGCTGCGGCAGAACAGAAAAGGAGGTTGGGAAAATGATTACTTTTACTAGCGGATGGATGTATACCCTCACCGCAATCCCGGCCTCTGCTGCTGAACCGCGCCCAAGTGTCGGACCGACTGCCTCCTGACCCTCCCGCTTCGGGCCTAGCGACTTTGAGCTAGGCAGCGGAGCCAGGGCCATGCCGGGACTTCCCGCGAAGTCCTTGACAGTGGACTGACCGGGCGGAACCACGCGGTTGCGCAGCATCCCCATAGTTCGGAACCCAGCTTCTTGTTGGGGTTTGCGGCGCTCATGCGTCCAGGGGCCAGCCTTTCGCCTGGCGAAATCAATTCATCAGTGCCGGGTATTTCCGCGCCCAATTCGGGGCGTTTCATCCGCTAATAAGTCCTTCTTCGAATGGGGCTCTAATTGTCATGCCTGATTTTTTCCCATTTCCACAGCAGTGCCCATGAAAGGTTCCCCGTGACTACCGCCAGCAGCACGCCGGCACGCGGCTTTCCAACGCAGCCCCCCGGCCACCGATCCACGACCCACCGACTTTCAGGCCACCGTCTTTCAGGCCACCGGCAGGAGGTGACAACCATGATGCAGAACCTCCGGGCGGTCCTGCGCTTCGGCCGCAGGCCGGCCCAGCGGCACACGACACTCTTCAACGGACAACTCCTCGACCAGAAGCGTGAGGACGTATACGTCGCATTGCACCAGTTCGGTCTTCTCCGCTGACGCAGTACACAATGTCCCGCGGCAAAACTGATCCGCAGGGAGCCCTCGCGGCGGCGCGTGGGCTCCCTCTTTTCTGTTGCTGTTCCCGGGGGCGCCGTCGGGTCGCCGGGCGCATGGCGAAGCACGGCCGGCCGCCGCCCCGGTAAGCTCAAGGGCATGCAGGAGACAAAGCCGCCGGAGCACCGCAAGCGGGCCCGACTGGTCATCCCGAGCCGCAGCGACCCGCTGCTGAGGAACTTCACAGAACTCATCGGCGGACCCATGGGTCACCGCTCGGCACCGGGCATCGTCTCCCCGGGATTCTTCACCGTGGAACGGGTCCTGATTCTACTCACCGTCCTGGCAGCGCTGACCGGGATCCTCCTCAAGTCCTACTGCCGAAGCAACGGCTGGGAAACGCCCGGCCAGTTCTATGCCTCCTGCTATTCGGATTTCCCCGAGCTGTTCAGGAACCGGGGACTCGGCGACGGTGCCTTCCCCTTCGTCACGGCGGGGACCTTCTTCGAATACCCCGTGCTGATGGGATACATCGCCGGCGCCACGGCGCTGCTGGTACCCGGCGAGGGGGTCACAGACGCACGCATCCTCGGCTATTTCGACGTCAACGCCACCTTGATCGCCGCCGTCTGGATCGTCACCGTCCTGGCCACGGCCCGGATGACCCGCCGCCGGCCCTGGGACGCCGCCATGGTGGCCGTCGCCCCCGGCATCGTCCTGGCCGGCACAGTCAACTGGGACATGTGGGCCGTCGCGCTGCTGGCCGTTGGCATGTACTGCTTCTCCCGGAACAAGCTTGCGCTGGCCGGGATCTTCATCGGCCTGGGCACGGCAACCAAGCTCTACCCCCTGCTGATCCTCGGTGCGGTACTGCTTCTCACCCTCCGCACAGGCCGCTTCCGTGCCTTCCTGGTCACCGCCGGAGCCGCCGCAGCAACCTGGCTTGCCGTGAACCTGCCGGTCGCGGCACTCGACCCGGCCGGCTGGAAGTACTTTTACCAGTTCACCGAGGAACGCCCCGCCGGCTACAGCTCGCCCTGGTTTGCCTACAACCTGGTGGCTGGCCGCCTTGGCTGGGTGCCGCTGCAGGCCGTAGCCATCAACACCCTGGCCCTGAACCTCTTCGTCCTGGCCTGCATCATGATCGGCGTGCTGGCCTTCACAGCAGCGCGGCGCCCCAGGCTCGCGCAACTGGTTTTCCTGATTGTCGCGGCCTTCGTCCTCACCAACAAGGTGTACTCACCTCAATTCGTCATCTGGCTCGTTCCCCTGCTGGCCCTCGCCCGGCCCGGATGGCGGGACTTCCTGATCTGGCAGGCCGTCGAGGCGCTGCACTGGGCCGCCGTCTGGATGTACCTCGGACAGGTGACCAGCGGGGGTGCCACCCAGCACAACATCGACATGCCCTACTACGTCCTGGCCGTCGTCTGCCATATGCTGGCCACCGCCTACCTGATGGCGCGCGTGGCCTGGGACATCTGGGATCCACGCAACGACGTCATCCGCCGGCACGGCCTGGACGATCCTCATGGCGGGCCCTTCGACCGCGCACCTGACTGGCTGCGGCTGGATCCGGCGCGCCCCTCGGCTTCCCTGTTGCCCTGGCGCAAGGCGGCGGCGGATGCCTGACGTCGCCGTCGTCGGATCGGGCCCGAACGGGCTCGCGGCCGCGGTGACGATGGCCCGGGCCGGGCTTAAGGTGCACGTTTACGAGGCGGCCGGCACCCCCGGCGGCGGCCTGCGGACTTCGGAGCTGATGGAATCCGGCCACTTCCACGACATCTGTTCAGCGGTGCATCCGATGGTCCTCGCCTCGCCCTTCTTCCGGGAGTTCGAGCTGTCCCGGCGGATCCGCCTGGCCGTGCCCGAGGTGTCCTACGGCTCCCCGCTCGACGGCGGAAGCGCCGCCGTCGCGTACCGGTCGCTGGAGCGGACGGCCGCCGAACTGGGGCGCGACGGCGCCGCCTATCACCGGTTGATGGCGCCGCTGGTGCAGCGGGTGGACGGCATCGCGGAGTTCACGCTGAACCAGCTCTTGCGGCTGCCGAAAGACCCCCGCGCGGCTGTCATCTTCGGGCTCCGGACCCTGGAACAAGGCTCCCCGCTCTGGGGGGCGAGGTTCCGGGAGGAACTGGCGCCCGCCCTGCTGGCCGGGGCCGCGGCGCACGCCGTCTCCAGGCTGCCCTCGCTAACGGCGGCCGGGGCCGGACTCATGCTGGGCGCGCTGGGACATGCCGGCGGCTGGCCCATCCCCATGGGAGGATCCGCGGCGATCTCCCGGGCCATGGTGACGGACATCGAAGCCCACGGCGGGGTGGTGGAAACAGGGGCGCGGATCGGATCGCTGGCCGAACTGCCGCCGGTCCGGGCCACGCTGCTGGACGTGGCCCCGCCCGGGCTGCTCCGGCTCGCCCACGGACGGCTCCCCGTGCGCTACCGCCGGGCGCTGGAATCCTTCCGCTTCGGAAACGCCGCCTGCAAAGTTGATTTCATCCTGTCCGGACCGGTTCCGTGGGCGGCGCCCGGCCTCGCCGACGCGGGGACCATCCACGTGGGCGGGACGCGGGCGGAGACGGCCGAAGCGGAGAACCTCGTGGACGCCGGCCGACACCCCGAACGGCCCTACGTCCTTGTTTCGCAGCCGTCGCGCTTCGACGCCGGCCGGGCCCCGGCCGGACGCCACATCCTATGGAGCTACTGCCACGTTCCGGCCGGTTCCACGGTGGATATGGGCGAGGCCGTCATCGCCCAGCTGGAGCGCTTCGCACCCGGATTCCGGGACCTTGTGGTCCGCTGCCACGTGACGACGGCGGCCGGCCTGGCCAGCTACAACGAAAACTACGTCGGCGGCGATTTCAGCGCCGGCCTGATGGACCTCCGCGGACTGCTGCGGCGGCCTGTGCTGAGCCCTGTGCCGTGGCGAACACCGCTGCCCGGCGTGTACCTGGCCTCCTCATCCACGCCTCCGGGACCTGGGGTGACCGGCATGCCCGGCTTCCACGCCGCAAGATATGCCCTAAAAGACATATTCGACCTTCCCGTGCCGGGGCTGAGTCTGTAAAGCTTCAACGCTCGGGCGCAGCGGGGCCCAGCATCTGGTCCCCGTTGCCGGAGCGGCCCGCCGCCGGCCGGGAGACCGGGCGTCTCCACTGCGCTCCTTCCCAGTTACCAGTCCCGGGACTACCGGCCGTCCCGGTAAAACGCCCGGAATCCGCGGGAGGCAGGAAGGCGGGCGCCGAGTAACCGGGCGGGAGCGTCGGTGCAAGCAGTGTGTGACAAGGAGCGTGACAAGGGAATTGTCCGGAGTTCGGGGCATAATGGCGCGATGGGGAACTCATCAAAACTGTCACTTGTCCTTGTCGGGCTCATTCTTGGCGCCTCCCTGGTGGGATGTTCGGACGGGCGCGCCGGCGCGCAGGATGCAGCGAAGCAGCTTGCGTCTGCCGTGGCGGCGCTCGACGTCGGCTCCGTTGCCTTTGCGGGCAAGGATGCTGCGGCGGCCAATGAGCAGGTCAGGGCCGTTTTCAAGGCGCTGGAACCGGACAAGCCGTCGGTGCAGGCTGGTGAGCTGACGCTGGAGTCGGACACCGCCACGGTGCCGCTGAACTACAGCTGGACTGTGGGCCCGGACGAGTGGAATTACACGGTCTCCGCCCAATTGAAGAAGTCCGGCGACAAGTGGCTGACCGTCTGGAATCCAGCCATGCTGGTGCCTGGGCTGGCGGACGGGGACATCCTCAGCCTGTCGGCGGAATCACCGCAGCGGGCTGCCATCCTCGGCGCCGGGGACGTTCCCTTGGTCACCTACCGGGCGGTGGTAAACGTCGGCATCGACAAGCCGCAGCTCGCGGGGGCCGATGCCGCGGATCCGGCCACTCAGCTCGCCCAGCTGGTGGGCATCGACCCGGCTGCCTATGTACAGCAGGTGAAGGCATCCGGACCGGAGGCGTTCGTAGCCGCCATCACCCTGCGCACGGACGGCCGCACCATCACCGACGCCCAAATTGCGGCGATTCCCGGCGCCCGGGCCATCCCGGATTCGCTCCCGCTGGCCCCCACCCGCACGTTCGCCCGCGCACTGCTGGGCACCGCCTCCGAGGCCAGTGCGGAGCAAATCGAACAATCCAGCGGAGCGCTGAAACCAGGAGACACCACCGGCACCGGCGGACTCCAGCAGCGGTATGATGCCCAGCTGCGCGGCACCGATTCGACCGTGATCCGGGCCCAGAAGGCAGGGCTCACCGCAGAAGAGCTGAGGGTGGTTCCGGACCCGCGCAGGGTCCTGTTCCAGGTTCAGGGGAAGCCGGGAACTCCGCTGCAGACCACCCTGGATCCAAACCTGCAACAACTCGCCGAGGACATTCTGGGCAAGGTGGGTCCGGCATCGGCGATCGTGGCGCTTCGCCCGTCCACAGGCGCAGTCCTTGCCGCAGCCTCCGGCCCCGGCAGCAACGGCTACGACACCGCTATGCTGGGCCAGTACGCCCCCGGCTCGATCTTCAAGATTGTGGACTCGCTGGCCATGCTCCGCAACGGCGCGACCCCGGAATCCAAGGTTGACTGCCCGGCCACCCTCACCGTGGACGGACGGACGTTCAAAAATGCTGAAGGTTACCCCGCCGCATCGCTGGGTTCCGTGAGCCTGCGCGATGCCTTCGCCCACTCCTGCAACACCGCGTTCATCAACGCCCGCGGCACTGTTAAGCAGGCCCAGCTGGAAGCCGCTGCCACCTCCCTGGGTGTCGCCGTGGAAGCCCCTTCGCTGGGGGCGGTCGCGTTCCTGGGTGCCGTTCCCGGGGACGCCGAAGGCACCGAACATGCCGCCTCGATGATCGGCCAGGGCAAGGTGCTCATGTCCCCGCTGGCAGCCGCGATCATGGCCGGCTCGGTGGCGAAGGGCGCCCCCGTCTTGCCGCAGCTCGTGCTGAACCCCGGCGCCGGCGGCGAAGCAGCGGCACGCGCCCCGGCCGCCCCGACAGGCGGTCCGACCCCGACAGCCGGTCCGACGCCGTCGGCCGCTCCGGCCCCCGCGAAGACCTCCGGTACGCCGGTCACGGCAGCGGAGGCCGCCGCCCTGGCGGACATGATGCGCGCCGTGGTCACCTCCGGCCATGCCGGCTTCCTGGCGTCCGTTCCGGGCGCTCCCGTGGGTGCCAAGACCGGCACGGCCGAATTCGGCATGGACGCCCCGCCCAAGACCCACGCCTGGATCGTGGCCGTGCACGGGGACCTCGCCGTCGCCGTGTTCGTGGCGGAGGGCGGCCTCGGCGCCACCACCTCCGGACCGCTGCTCAAAGAGTTCCTGACCGCTGCCGGCTGACCCGATCCCTGGACGTTCTCTCGCCTTTGCGGCCGAAACCACGGACGCCCCCGCACCTGATGTGAGGGGGCGTCCGTTCAGGGATCGCGGGAGGTGGGTGAGGGTCTCAGGCGGCGAAACCGTCTGCGATGTCCAGGACTTCGTCGATAATGGCGAGGCCGGACGTGGTGTCTTCTACGCTGGTGTTGCAGGGCGGGACCACGTGGATGCGGTTGAAGTTGGCGAACGGCAACAGGCCGCGGGACTTGCAGGCCGCCACGAGCTGGTTCATTTCCGGACTGGAGCTTCCGTAGGGGGCCAGCGGCTCGCGCGTCGTGCGGTCCTTGACCAGCTCGATGGCCCAAAAGACGCCCGTGCCGCGCACTTCGCCGACCGAACGGTGGTTTTCGGCGAAGCCGGCGAGGGCCGGGCCAATCACGGTCTCGCCGAGGAACGCTGCGTGTTCCACGATCTTCTCGTCAGCCATGGCGTTGATGGTGGCGACCGCGGCCGCCGTTGCGAGCGGATGGCCGGAGTATGTCAGGCCGCCCGGGTAGACCCGCTTTCCGAAAGTTGCCGCTATCTCGGGGCTGATGGCAACACCGCCCAGCGGCACGTACCCGGAATTCACGCCCTTGGCGAAGGTGAGCAGGTCCGGGACAACGCCGAAGTGTTCGACGGCGAACCACTTTCCGGTCCGGCCGAAGCCCGCCATCACCTCGTCGGCGATGAGGATAATGCCGTGCCGGGTGCACAGGTCACGGACGCCCTGCAGGTAGCCCGGCGGGGGCAGATAGATCCCGGCGGTCCCGGGAATCGATTCGAGGATCAGTGCAGCGATGGTGGATGGACCCTCGAAGCTGATCAGCTGTTCCAGGTGCTCGAGCGCCCGTTGGCTTTCCTCCGCCTGCGTCGTGGCGTGGAAGGCCGTGCGGTACAGGTACGGGGGAAAGAAGCGGACGGCTCCGGCGCTGCCGTTGTCGCTGGCCCAGCGGCGCGGGTCGCCCGTGAGGTTGACGGCAAGCTGCGTCCCGCCGTGGTAGGAGCGGTAGGCCGAGAGGACCTTGTGCCGGCCGGTGTGCAGCCGGGCCATGCGGACGGCGTGCTCGTTGGCATCGGCGCCCCCGTTGGTGAAGAAGATCTTGTCCAGCTCACCCGGTGTGCGTCCGGCAATCAGGCGGGCAGCCTCCGAACGGGCGTCGTTGGCGTAGCTCGGCGCGATGGTGCAGAGCTTGGCGGCCTGGGCAGCGATGGCGGACACGACGGCGGGGTGCTGGTGGCCGATGTTCGTGTTGACCAGCTGGGAGGAGAAGTCGAGGTACTTGTTGCCGTCTCCGTCCCAGACGTGCGATCCCTCGGCCGCCGTGATGACCATCGGATCCAGGAGGTCCTGGGCGGACCAGGAGTGGAAGACGTGCTTGCGGTCCAGTTCGTAGGCGCGGCGGGCGCCGTCGGAGGCCTGCTGCTGCAGTAGGGCTCCGCTTTCAAGGGTGGAAGTCATGTCGGGTGCCTTTCGGGTACGGGTGGCTCAGGCGTTCTGCGGGAAGCCGAGGTTGATGCCGCCGTGGCTTGGATCCAACCAGCGGGAGGTGACGGCTTTGCCGCGGGTGAAGAAACCGACGCCCTCGGTGCCGTGGGCGTGGGTATCCCCGAACAGCGAGTTTTTCCAGCCGCCGAACGAGTAGTAGGCCATGGGGACCGGCACCGGGACGTTGATGCCCACCATGCCAACTTCCACTTCGTTCTCAAAGCGGCGGGCCGCGCCGCCGTCGTTGGTGAAGATGGCGGTGCCGTTGCCGTAGGGGTTGGCGTTGATCATGGTGAGCGCCTCGTCGTAGCTGTCCACCCGGAGGACGGAGAGGACGGGGCCGAAGATCTCATCGGTGTAGATAGACATGTCCGTGGTGACGTGGTCGAAGAGTGTGGGGCCGACGAAGAAGCCGTCGCCTTCCGCATCCGGGGCGATGGATCGGCCGTCGACGACGAGGCCGGCACCGGCCGCTTCGCCGGCGTCGATGTAGCCTGCCACCTTGTCCCGGTGCGCGGCGGTGACAAGCGGGCCCATGTCGCAGCCGCGCAGGCCGTCTCCGGTGCGCAGCGTTGCGGCCCGCTGGGCGATTTTGGCCACCAGTTCATCGCCGATGCCGCCGACGGCGAGCAGTGCCGAGATGGCCATGCACCGTTCTCCGGCGGAGCCGAAGCCTGCGTTGATGGCGGCGTCCGCGGCGAGGTCGAGGTCGGCGTCGGGCAGGACAATCATGTGGTTCTTGGCGCCGCCAAGGGCCTGGACCCGTTTGCCATGGGCCGTTGCCGTCTCGAAGACGTATTTGGCGATCGGCGTGGAGCCGACGAAGGAGACGGCCTTGATATCCGGGTGGGTCAGGAGGGCGTCGACGGCCACCCTGTCGCCGTGCAGGACGTTGAAGACGCCGTCCGGCAGTCCGGCTTCCTTCCAGAGTTCCGCCATCCAGTTGACGGCCGTGGGATCCTTTTCGCTCGGCTTGATGACCACGGTGTTGCCGGCGGCGATGGCGAGGGGGAAGAACCACATGGGCACCATGGCGGGGAAATTGAACGGGCTGATGATGGCGACCGGGCCGAGCGCCTGCCGGATCGAATGGACGTCGACGCTGGTGGATGCGTTTTCCGTGTAGCTGCCTTTGAGCAGGTGCGGGATGCCGCAGGCAAATTCCACGACTTCCTGCCCGCGGGTCACTTCGCCGAGTGCATCGTCGAGGACCTTGCCGTGCTCGGAGGTGATGATTGCGGCGAGCTCGCCTTTGCGGGCGTTGAGCAGCTCGCGGAAGGCGAACAGGACCTGGGTGCGGCGGGCGATGGAGGTGTCGCGCCAGGCGGGGAACGCGGCCCTGGCGGCGGCGATGGCGGCGTGGGCCTCTTCCGCGGAAGCCAGTGAAACTTCGCCGGTCACCTTGCCTGTGGCCGGGTTGGTGACGTCCGCCGTGCGGCCGCCGGCCGGGGCGTAGCTTCCGTTGATCCAGTGCTCAATGGTGTTCACGGTTTCTCCTCATGCGTAACTTGGATGCGTTGCATTCAGTGTTTCCGCCGGATGCCGGTGCCGTAAGGGCCTAGGTGTAAAGAAATCCGGGTTCGGGTTTACACTGTGTCAATGCTGCCCACCGTCCGCTCGATCCTTGACCTGCCCGTGCTCCGCGAGGCGGCTCCGCTCCTGCTCGGCGGCACCGGCGCGCTGGACAACCCGGTGCGCTGGGTCCATGTGAGCGAGTTGCTCGACCTTTCCGGACTGCTGTCCGGCGGCGAGCTGGTGCTCACCACCGGCCTGGAACTGGAAAAGGAACCCGGCCTGACGGCGTCGTTCATCAGATCCCTCGAGCAGGCGGGAGCTTCCGGCCTGCTGGTGGAACTCATCGGAAACCGGAAGCTCAGCCTGGACGCCCTGCGCACGGCCGCGCTGGGCACGGCCCTGCCCGTGATGGTGGTGGAACAGCGGGTGCGGTTTGTGCAGATCACCGAGATCGTGCACCGGATGATCGTCGCCGAACAGCTGGAGCGGGTGGAGCGCGCCCGCGACGTCCACGAGGCCTTCACGGTGCTCAGCCTGGAAAGCGCGGGGACTCAGCAGGTGGTGGAGCAGGCGTCCGCCATGATCGGTGCGCCCGTGGTCCTGGAGGACCTTTCCCACCTGGTGCTGGCGTACTCGGCCCGGCAGCTCCAGACAACCGAGCTGCTCAACGACTGGGAGCGGCGGTCGCGGACCACGCGGTCACCGTCCGGGACGGCCCGGACCGGCCCCGAGGACTGGCTCCAGACGCCGGTGGGCGTCCGGCGGAACCTTTGGGGCCGGCTGGTGGTTCCGGTGCCGCTTGACGACGACGATGCGGCGGCCATGGTGCTGGAACGCGCCGCGCAGACACTGGCCATCAACCGGCTGGCGGAACGGGACCGGCGTGAGCTGAGCCACCAGGCGCAGGCCGGGCTCCTCAACGCCCTGCGCCAGCCCCGGGGTCTGGGAGAGGACGAGGCGCAGGCCAGGGCCGCTGCCTTGGGGCTCAGGCGGGCGCCGTACTACGTGCCGCTCGTATTCCGGAGCAGCGCAACAGCCGCGGATCCCTCGCGGCAGGGGGCATCCGGTGACGATCCGCTGGCCGGGCAGCAGGAAGAGCGCGCGCTGCTGGACCAGCTTGCGAGGGCGCTCAAATCCGTGTCGGGCAGCGCCCTGACCGCGAGTATCCGGCCCGGCTCGGTCGGCATGATCCTGGCCATTCCCGCGAAGCAACTGGAGGATCCGACGCTGCAGCGGCTCGCCGACGCACTGGCGGGCAACGTCACGCCCGCCGGGCGCGCGCCCGGAAGCCCGGCGGGCAGCTTGGCGGGCAGACCGGCCGGCGGCCCTCCCGTCAGGCCGCCCGCCGGCCCGGCGGAAGTGGAGTGGAGCATCGGCGTCGGGCAGCTCCGGGGTTCCCTGCTCGAAGCGGCCGCGGGCGTCGATGAGGCCGCCCACGTCGCCGAAACGGCAGCGACCCTCCGGGAAGGCCGGAAATCGTTCTACCGGGCCACCGACGTCCGCCTTCGGGGGCTGCTGGCCCTGCTTCGGAAGGACCCCCGCGTCCAGCAGTTCGTGGAATCCGAGCTCGAGGGCGTCCTGGCGGCCGACGCCCGGGCCGGCGGGGGCGGGTACATGGAGCTGCTCGGCCAATACCTTGACTCGGGGGGAAACAAGGCGGCCCTGGCCAGGAACGGCTTCCTCAGCCGGCCGACGCTATATGCGCGGCTGTCCCGGCTGGAAGACGTCCTCGGCGTGGACCTTGGCGACGCAGAATCGCGGACCTCGCTGCATGTGGCCCTCCTGTTGCACCGGCTCCGGGCCCTGTGACCGTCAGGATTGCGGCCGGTCCCGGGCAGGATGCGAGCATTGACAGATGGCCAAGCCCTTTACCCTGACCCAGCTGCGGTATTTTGCGGTGGTGGCGGAGCTCGAAAACATGACGGCGGCGGCCGGGCGGCTGCTGGTGACCCAGTCCACGCTGTCCACAGCGATGGCCCAGCTTGAATCGAGCCTGTCCACCCAGTTGTTCGTCCGGCTCAGGACGCGCGGCCTGCGGCTGACCCCCTCCGGCAGGCAACTGGCCCAGGACATCAAGGTCCTCCTCGAACATGCGGATTCCCTGTATGAGTCGGCGCGGGGGCTGGCGACCAGCCTCGTCGGGGAGCTCAAGGTGGGCGTCTTTTCCCCGTTGGCGCCGTTCCGGCTGCCTGCAATCCTGCAGACCTTCGAAGTCCAGCATCCGGGTGTTGCGGTCTCCTTCCTCGAAGCTGATCTGGCGAGCCTGCAGGCGGCCCTTCTTGAGGGGCAATGTGATGTGGCGCTGACGTACGACCTTGGCCTTGGCCGGGGATTCACGCGTACCGTGCTGGAGCGGGTTCCGCCGCACGTGCTGGTCCATGCCGAACACCCAGCGGCGTCACGGCCCGATCGGAGCATCGCGCTGAAGGATCTCGACGGCGAACCCTCGGTGGTGCTGGATCTCCCGCACAGCCGGGAATATTATGAGCAGCTTTACGCAATCGCCGGAGTGGTACCCAACGTCAGGCACCGCTTCGCCGGTTATGAAACGGTCCGCTCCTTTGTTGCGAAGGGGCACGGCTACGCCATGCTGAACCAGAGGCTGCACAGCGACCTGACATACTCCGGCGGGAGAGTTGTGGCCCTGGCCCTGACGGACGATTTCCCGCCGATCGAGGTCATGCTGGTCCGGCCGGAGGGCGTGCAACCCACCCGCAGGGCCCTCGCTTTCGAGGAGACGTGCATCCGCCTTTACGGCGCCGGGCGGCGCTAGTGGGCATTTTCGTTAGTTCGTCGGGGGTCCGGGCGCGGTGGCCGGACTCAGGGACATGCCCCGCGCCTGGGGCAGCGGGCGGACATAGTGTCATTATGCTCAGTCCCGGGTGCGACGAATGGGCATGTCCCCCCCCGACCCCTCCGGGTACTGCTGACGGAAGGACTTTAGGAGTTTTTGGCATCGATAATATCGATCGGTGCAGCAAAAACTATCAATTGGACAGATGTGAACCGGATCACACACAGTTGGTGCAGTGCGGCGGTGACGGCGAGGGCCGAGCGGCAAAATCCCTCGCAATGACGGCCGTTGGCTGAGTCCCGAAGCGCTACAACCATGTTGATCAAAGGAGATTCAATGGTTCCGAATCACGGCCAAAGTGTCCGGAGTATGTCCGGTCAGTGGCATGCCGGCAACACTGCGGCAACATCAGCAGATTTCATTTCCCAAGCCCGAAACAAGCCAGCGGACATCGGAAACACGGCGCCGCTAGCGTGGCTGTCATGACCATCAACGACCTCACGGACCAGCCGGAGTCCGCTTCCCAAACCGCCCTGGCCGCCCCCGCCCTGGCCAGGGATGCCTCGCCGTCCGGACCCCTCGGCATCACTAAGATGCAGAAACGGGTCCTGGCAGGCGGCAGCATCGGCCAGTTCATCGAGTTCTACGACTTCACCCTCTACGGCCTCACCGCCGTCATCTTCTCGCAGATGTTTTTCCCCGGCGGCAACCCCGTCACGGCGATGCTGGCCACTTTCGCCACTTTTGGCGTCGCCTTCGTCGTGCGCCCCATCGGAGGGCTGTTCTTCGGTGCACTCGGTGACCGGATCGGCCGGCGCAAGGTCCTGACCATCACCCTCATCGCCATCGGCGGTGCCACCGCGCTCATGGGGCTGCTCCCCACGTACGGCCAGATCGGCGCATGGGCGCCGGTGCTGCTTGTTCTTTGCCGGCTCATCCAGGGCTTCTCTGCGGGCGGCGAATCCGTGGGGGCGCCGTCGTTCGTCTTTGAGCATGCCCCCGTCAGCCGCCGAGGGTTCTGGCTCAACATCACCATCGCAGCCACCGCGCTGCCCTCGGTGGTCGCCGGCACCATGATGCTGATCCTGAGCCAGTCCATGTCCAACGAATCCTTCATGGCGTGGGGCTGGCGCCTGCCGTTCCTGCTGGCCCTGCCGCTGGCCCTCTTCGGCGTCTGGATCCGCAGCCGCACCGTGGAAAGTGACGCGTTCAACGAGGCCAAGGCGGCCCAGACCAAGGAATTCAGCCCGGTCCGGGAGGCTTTCCGCGAAAACCGGCTCCGCATGGTGCAGGTCATTTTCGTGATGGGCCTCACCGCCATGGGCTTCTATTTCCTCTCGGCCTACTTTGTGTCCTACGTCCAAACCACGGGCCGCCTGAGCCGTGAGCAGTCGCTCCTGGTCAATGCCGCCGCCCTGGCCCTCTACGCCGTCCTGCTCCCCCTCGGCGGCCGGATTGGCGACCGCGTCGGCCGCAAACCGATGCTCATTGCCGGCTCAGCGGCCCTGGCCCTTCTCTCGGTGCCGAGCTTTATGCTCGTGACCAGCGGCAGCCTTCCCCTCGCCCTTCTGGGACAGACCCTCTTCGTGGTCGCCCTCTGCATCTATGGCGGCGGCTGCTACACCTTCTTCGTTGAAATCTTCTCCACCAAGACCCGCTTCACATCGGCGGCGATCAGCTATAACGGCGCCTACGCTCTCTTCGGAGGCACCGCACCGTTCATCGGCACGGCGCTCGTCGGCGGCACCGGAGTGCCGCACGCCCCCGGCTTCTATATGGCAGCCGCCGCCGTCGTCGTGCTCCTTCTGGTGCTGTTCACTAACGTTCCCGAGACGCGCGGCCGCATGGGCTGATCCCGCTGCCCCCTTCCTCTTCACCGCTAAGTAGCAAAGGACTTCCCATGAACTCAGCAGCTTTCCTCAAAGACTTCCACCACGTGGCCACCATCGGTGCCACCGCGAACAGCGGCGTAGACCGCCAGGCCGCCACCGCGGAGGACGCGCAGACCCGCGATTGGTTTGCCGCCCAGGTGCGCGACGCCGGCTGGGAACTACGGGTGGATGGAATCGGCAACATGTTCGGGCTGCTCGAGTGGACACCGGGGGCACCGTATGTGCTGATCGGCTCGCACCTGGACAGCCAGCCGCTGGGCGGGCGTTTCGACGGCGCCTACGGTGTCGTCGCCGCGCTGCACGCCGCACGGCGACTGGACGCCGAGGTTGCCGAGGGCGGCACTGCGCCCCGGTTCAACCTGGCGGTGGTGAACTGGTTCAACGAGGAGGGCGGCCGGTTCGCGCCGAGCATCATGGGGAGTTCGGTGTTTGCGAGACTGCTGCAGCGGGAACAGATGCTGGATGTGCCGGATCTGTCGGGCACCACGGTCCGCGACGCCCTTGGCGCCATCGGATACCTCGGCACGGACGAGGGGCCCGAGGTCGCAGGCTACGCCGAGATCCATATCGAGCAGGGCCGGATCCTGGAGCGGGAAGGGATCGCCATTGGCCTGGTGGACAGCAGCTGGTACACGCAGAAGCTGGACATTGAGGTGTTGGGAGAACAGTCGCATACCGGGGCGACAGCAATGGCCGACCGGCACGACGCTCTGGTGGCAGCGTCCAAGATCATTCTTATGGTGCACGATGTCACGACCGACTTCGCGGAAGGGGCCCTGGTTTCGTCAGTGGGGCAGCTCACCCTGGAGCCGAACTCGCCGATTGTGGTGGCACGCAGGGTGCACCTCGTGGCGGACCTCCGCTCCGGCGACCCGGACATCGTCAAAGCGGCCCGCGCCAGGCTCATCGCGGACATGGACGTCCTGGCGCGGGAGCACAACATCAAGGTCAACGTGAAGGACTTCGACGTCCGCCCGATCCGCCGGTTCCCCGAGGCTGGCCTGGAACTCGCGGACAAAGTCGCGGCAGATCTGGGCCTCTCCTCGCGTCGCCTCCAGACCATGGCCGGCCATGATTCCGTTGCCATGAACACCGTGGCGCCGTCCGTTATGCTGTTCGTTCCCAGCGTGGACGGCGTATCGCACTGCGAGCGGGAATTCACTACCGACGCCGACATGGTGACCGGACTGGACATGCTCACGGGTGTGGCCCGGGAGCTCGTAGCCGGGGCCCTCATCGACGCTCAGGCCCTGCCGGCAGCGGCCCTGGCATGACAGAGCTGCACTACCTCGACGCCGCCTCGGCGCTGCGGCTCTTCCGTTCCCGGGAGCTCTCGCCCGTCGAGCTCATGGACGCGGTGATCGCCAGGACCGGGGACGTCAACGGGGGCATCAACGCCCTTACCGAAACTCTGTTTGAGGAAGCGATGCCCGCTGCCCGGCAGGCAGCTGCAAGCTACGCCCGCGGCCGGGACCTGACGCCTCTCCTGGGACTTCCGGTCGCCGCGAAGGAAAAGCACGGGCTCAAGGGGCGGACCCTTTCGCAGGGACTCGTGGCCCGCAAGGGGGAGCTGGCACAGGAGGACCATCCCGTGATCGACCGGATCCGGCGTGCCGGCGGAATCATTCACGCGCGGACCACCACGCCGGAATACAGCTGCGCCACGGTGACCCACAGCCCATTGTGGGGTGTCACGCGCAACCCCTGGAACCGGCAATACTCCCCGGGCGGCTCCTCGGGGGGATCTGCGGCGGCACTGGCCGCCGGGCTGGCGCCGCTCGCCACGGCCTCTGACATCGCCGGCTCCACCAGGCTGCCTGCGTCGTTCACCGGAACTGTGGGCTACAAGGCACCTTACGGGAGAATTCCGGGCCAGGCGCCGCTCTCCGCTGACCACTACCGCGGGGACGGTCCGATGGCGCGGACCGTGGCGGACGCGGCCCTCCTGGCGAACGTGATGTCGGGCCGGCATCCGGGCGACCACACGTCGCTCGCCGGGAGTCAGGCGCTGTGCGTCCCGCCGGGTGCCGACGCCGTCGCGTCCGTGGCCGGCCTGCGGATCGCGCTGTGCATCCGGCTGGGAAACTATCCCGTGGCCGCGGACGTGGAGGCCAATACGCGAGCCGTTGCCTCCGCCCTCCGCTCGTCGGGCGCCGTGGTTGAGGAAATCGAACTGCCCTGGACCATGGAGGTCATCAGCCGGACGATGTTCACGCATTTCGGCTACCTCCTGGGTCCGGCCATGATGGATGAAACCGGAGGCTCAACGGAACTTCTTGCCGGGTATACCCGGCAGTTCATGACGGACGCCGGCAAGGCCGCCCGGGAGAACCGCTATATCGACGGCATCCGGGCGGAAACCCGCACCCAGGCCCAGCTCGCCGCGGCGATGGCCGGCTTCGACGCCCTGATCTGCCCCGCCTCCGCCGTAGCCGCGCTGGACGCGGACGGCATGTACCTTGACGGGATCGATGCCGGCGGCGTGCGGCTTGAGCACTACTGGCAGGGCCACATGACGGCACCGTTCAACATCACCAACCGCTGCCCCGTGCTCGCGGTGCCCAGCGGCATGGCCGACTGCGGCATCCCCACGGGTGTGCAGATCGTGGGCCATCCCTTCGATGACGCCACAGTGTTCGCGGTGGGCGCCGCGGTGGAGCAGGTGCGGCCCTGGGCAGGGCGCCGTCCGGATCTGCTGGTGCTGAGCTAGCCGCAGCCGGCTCCCGCAGCAGGCCCGCAGGGCCGTGGGAAGATGGAAGCGTGGCTCATATTGACGTTTCCAGCATCGACTACTTCCTGTCCGACGGCACCCAGCTGCTCAACGGCGTGACCTTCAAGGTCCCGGACGGGACCAAAACGGCATTGATCGGGCCCAACGGAACCGGCAAGACGACCCTCTTCCGGATCATCTCCGGCGACCTCATCGCGGACGAAGGTGTGATCGGCCGCTCCGGCAACATGGGGATCATGCGCCAGTTCGTCGGCCAGGTCCGGGATGATTCCAGCGTCCGTGACCTGCTGGTCTCGGCAGCGCCGCCGGCCCTGGCGGCCGCAGCCCGCACGGTGGATGAGGCCGAGTTGGCCATGCTGGAGCACGACGACGAGCCCACCCAGATGGCGTATGCCCAGGCGATCGTGGACTGGGGTGACGCCGGCGGCTACGACGTCGAGACCGTCTGGGACGAGGTCTGCATGGCCGCGCTGGGACTGCCGTTCGACCGCGCGCAGCACCGCCCGGCGTCGAGCCTCTCCGGCGGCGAGCAGAAGCGGCTGGTGCTGGAGGCGCTTTTCGCCGGCCCCGACGAGCTGCTGCTCCTCGACGAGCCGGACAACTACCTCGACGTGCCCGGTAAGCGCTGGCTCGAGTCCAAGCTCAACGAGTCGAAGAAGACCGTGTTTTTCATCAGTCACGACCGCGAGCTGCTCAACAATGCCGCGGGCCGCATCGTCACCCTCGAGCCGGGCATCAACGGCGCCGGCGCGTGGGTGCACGGCGGCGGATTTGGCTCCTACGTGGAGGCCCGAGCGGACCGCAATGCCCGCTTCGAGGAGCTCCGCAAGCGCTGGGATGAGGAGCATGTGAAGCTCAAGGAACTCGTCAACATGTACAAGAACAAGGCCGCGTTCCGCTCGGACATGGCCAACCGCTACCACGCGGCGCAGACGCGGCTCGCGATGTTCCTGGCAGCCGGGCCTCCCGAGGCGCTGCCGATCGAGCAGAATGTGCAGATGCGGCTCAAAGGCGGCCGGACCGCCAAGCGCGCCGTCGTGGCCGAAAAACTGGAACTGACCGGGCTGATGAAACCGTTCTCCACCGAGGTCTGGTTCGGCGACCGCGTCGGCGTGCTGGGTTCGAACGGCTCCGGCAAGAGCCACTTCCTGCGCCTGCTCGCCACCGGCGGCACCGACCCGGAACGCGAGCACCTGCCGGTGTCGGACGTCGAGATTGCCGAGGTTCCGCACAGGGGCACCGTGAAGCTCGGCGCCCGGATCCGGCCCGGCTTCTTCGCGCAGACCCATGTCCGCCCGGATCTGCTCGGCAAGACCCTGCTGGAGATTCTGCACCGGGGCGACGAGCACCGTTCCGGGATGGGCCGCGAAGCCGCGGCCGGCGCACTCGACGGCTATGGCCTGGCCCCGCAGTCGGAACAGAAGTACGAATCCCTCTCCGGCGGCCAGCAGGCGCGGTTCCAGATCCTGCTGCTGCAGCTCTCCGGGGCCACTTTGCTGCTCCTCGACGAGCCCACGGACAACCTGGACCTGCACTCGGCCGAGGCACTGGAACGGGCCATCGACCACTTCGAGGGCACTGTCCTGGCGGTCACCCACGACCGCTGGTTCGCCCGGACCTTCGACCGCTTCCTGATCTTCGGTTCCGACGGCAAGGTCTATGAGTCCGCCGAGCCGGTCTGGGATGAGAAGCGCGTCGAGCGAGCCCGCTAAGCCACTGCAACGCGGGGTCACTTACGGCCCATTTCCGGGGGGTTTATGGGCGCGAAGTGACCCCGCGTTGCAGTGGCGTCTACCCCGGCAGCAGCCCGGACGGCTGGTTGGCCTCCGGGCCGGCGGTGCCTCCCATGGCGTCGACCAGCCGTTCCCGGGCGCGTGCGAGGTGTTCGTCGAGCAGTTCGGCTGCGGCCTCGCCCTCGCCGGCGCCGATCAGTTCGAGGATTTTCTGGTGTTCGGCGCGGATCAGTGCGGTGTCCAGGAGGTGCAGGGACTGGACCCGGACCATGCACAGCCGCACTTCCCCCACGAGCGAGCGGTACATCCCGCTGATCCGCTCGTTGCCCACGGCGTCGATCAGGCTGGTGTGGAACCGCATGTCCGGTTCGACGACGTCGAGCGGAGCGTCGGTCTGCAGCGCCGCGATGTCGCGGTTGGCCTGCACCGCCGCTTCCGGTACCAGCCGCGTGGTGGCGAGCCGGCGGAGCACTTCGCTTTCCAGATATGCGCGTGCGAGATAGATATCCCGCACGGAGTCCGGGCCGAGTTCGACCACCCGGGCGGTTTTGTGGGTCCCCCGGTCCAGCAGGCCCTCGGCCACGAGCTTCTCGATCGAGGCCTTCGCCGTCGGCCGGGCCACGTCATAGGAGGAGGCGACCTCAGACTCCGTCAGTGACACCCCGGAGCCCAGTTCACCGGCAAAGATCCGGCTCCGCAGATCAGCGGCGACCGCTTCCACGATCGAGACTGCTGTAATTCGGCCAGCCACTGGAGCTCCGTTTCCGCCAAGAATTTCTTGATTCACTCCTCATCTTGCCAGACAAGATATCAAACCACTCTTGACCATCATGCGTACTTGTAAGACAATAAAAGGGCGCCACGGAGTTGTGACGCCTAACACAATCTGGAGACACATGTTTCAGCAGATCCTTGACCCCATCGCCGGGTCCCTAGTGATTTCCGCCCTTTGCGCGGCGCTTCCCCTTGTCCTGCTCTTTGTCCTGCTGGGCGTCTTCAAGGTCAAGGCCCCCAAGGCGGCCCTGGCCGGCCTGGCCCTCTCCCTCATACTGGCCATCGTCGGCTGGCAGATGCCGGTGAACCAGGCCTTGAGTGCCACCGCCGCCGGCATCTTCTACGGCCTGTTCCCGATCCTGTGGATCCTTGTCAACGCGCTCTGGATCTACCGGCTCACCGTCGCTACCCCGTGGTTCGAAGTGCTGGGGCGGACCATCCGTTCGATCTCGAACGATCTTAGAATCCTGTCCATCCTGATCGCCTTCTGCTTCGGCGCCCTGCTGGAATCCCTGGCCGGCTTCGGCGCCCCGGTGGCGATCTCCGCCGCCATGCTGATGGCTGCCGGCATGAAACCGCTGAAGTCGGCTGTGGTCTCGCTGCTGGCGAACACCGCTCCCGTGGCCTTCGGCGCCATGGCCGCGCCCATCATCGCCCTGAACGGCGTGACCGGGCTCCCGCTGAATGAGCTGTCCTCAATGGCTGGACGCCAAACGCCGTTCATCGCGCTGATCGTTCCGCTGCTGCTGGTGTTCATCGTCGACGGCCGGCGCGGTGTGAAGCAGACCTGGCCTGTGGCCCTCGTGGCCGGCGTAGCCTTCGGCGTGGCGCAGTTTGTCACATCCAACTTCTTCGCCGTGGAACTTACCGATGTTGTGGCCGCGGTCGTGACAGTGGCCGCCGTGCTGCTGATGCTGAAGTTCTGGCAGCCGAAAGAAATCGTCGGGATGGAGGGCGCCGTCGAGGGCGCCCCGGAAGCTGAGCACGAAGCCGTCGCCGTCAAGACCGGAAACACCTCCCTTGAGGGCAAGTCTGCCGCCACGCCAGTCGCAGGACACCCCGCCGCAGGACACCCCGCCGCAGCCACTGCGGTGCCCACCGACAACTCCCGCCCGGAACCGCGGCAGATCTGGATGGCGATCGCTCCCTACCTGATCATCATCGCGGTCTTCTCGGTGGCCCAGATTCCGTTCGTCAAGAACTGGCTTGGCCAGGTAGGCAGCGTGACCTTTGCCTGGCCCGGCCTGGACATCACCGATTCGGCCGGCAAGCCGGTGGCGGCCACCAAGTTCAAACTCGACCACTTCAAGGCGACCGGGACCCTGCTCCTGTTGTCCGGGCTGATCACCATGGCGCTGTACAAGATCACCGCGTCACGGGGTTTGCGCATCTACCGGGACACCCTGGGACAGCTGCGCTGGACGATCGTTACCGTCACGGCCGTCCTGGCGCTGGCCTTCGTGATGAACCTCTCAGGCCAGACCACCACCCTGGGCTTCGCGCTGGCCTCGGCGGGCGGCTTCTTCGCCATCCTCTCGCCGCTGATCGGATGGATCGGCGTCGCCCTCACCGGCTCCGACACGTCCTCCAACTCGCTGTTCGGCCAGATGCAGGCCACCGCCGCGGAGCAGACCGGTCTGTCTCCTGTGCTGATGGCCGCCTCCAACTCCTCTGCCGGCGTGATGGGCAAGATGGTGTCTCTGCAGAACCTGGCTGTTGCCTCCGCCGCCGTCGGCCTCGACGGCGCGGAGGGGACGCTTTTCCGCAAGCTGATCGGCTGGAGCCTGGGCCTGCTGGCGCTCATCACCGTGCTGATCTTCCTGCAGTCCACCCCCGTGCTGGGCTGGATGGTCCCCTGATGGCTCCGCTGGACCTGGCAGGCCTCCGCTCGGCGGTGCAGGATCCCGCCCAGGTGAAGACCCGGGCGATCGACCTGCACGCGAACGCCCATGACGCCTCGCACTTCCTGCTGATCCCGCAGGCCGTTGTCGTGGCCGGCAATGCCGCCGAAGTCGGCAGGCTGCTGCGGGCCAGCGCCGCCCAGGGCGTGCCGCTGACCTTCCGCTCCGGCGGGACCAGCCTCAGCGGCCAGGCGGTCACCGACGGCGTGCTCGTGGACGTCCGCCGCAATTTCAGGGACATCGAAGTGCTCGACGACGGCGCGCGGGTCCGCGTCCAGCCCGGCGTCACCGTCCGGGCACTCAATGCCAGGCTTGCCCGCTACGGCCGGAAATTCGGGCCCGATCCGGCGAGCGAGGCGGCGTGCACCATCGGCGGCGTGGTGGCCAACAACTCCTCCGGCATGAACTGCGGCACCGTGGACAACACCTACCGCACCTTGGAGTCGCTGACCGTGGTGCTGCCCTCCGGCACCGTGATCGACACCGGTGCGGCCGACGCCGACCAGAAGCTCCGTGCCCTCGAGCCGGACCTCTACGCAGGCCTGGCCCGGCTGGCCGGGCGGGTCCGGAACAATGCGGACTCCGTGCACAGGATCCGGCAGCAGTTCGCCATGAAGAACACCATGGGCTACGGCTTGAACTCCCTGCTGGACTTCCGGACCCCGGTGGACATCATGGCCCACCTGATCGTCGGCAGCGAAGGGACCCTGGGTTTCGTGGCCGAGGCGGTTTTCCGCACCATCCCGCGGCTCCAGCACGCTGCCGCGGGCCTGCTGGTGTTTCCGAACCTCGAGGCGGCCAACGCGGCACTGCCCGCCCTCGTCGAGACGGGAGCAGCCACGGTTGAGCTGATGGACGCGCTGTCGCTGAGGGTGGGCCAGACGCTGAAGGGAACACCCGCCGTCGTGCAGGACCTGACGGTCCTGGACCACGCGGCCCTGCTCGTGGAGTACTCAGCCGGCAGTGCCGAACACCTGGCCGAACTCCAGGGCCACGGCGAGGGCATCCTCCAGGGTCTCGGGCTGTCCGCCCCCGCCCGGTTCACCGGCGACACCCGGGAACGCGGGCAGCTCTGGCAGCTGCGCAAGGGCCTCTACGCCTCGGTCGCCGGCGCGCGGCCCCAGGGCACCACCGCGCTGCTGGAGGACATTGTGGTCCCGGTCCCCGTGCTGGGACGCACGTGCCGGGAACTGATCCGGCTCTTCGATAAATACAGCTACAGCAACAGCGTGATCTTCGGCCATGCCAAGGACGGGAACGTCCACTTTATGCTCACCGACGGCTTCGCCACCGCGGCCGAACTGGACCGCTACAGCGCCTTCACGGAAGACATGGTGGACCTGGTCCTTGCCGAGGGCGGATCGCTGAAGGCCGAGCACGGGACCGGGCGCGTCATGGCCCCATACGTCCGCCGGCAATACGGCGATGAGCTCTACGACGTCATGCGCGCCATCAAGCAGCTCTTCGACCCTGCCGCGATGCTCAACCCGGGGGTAGTGATGGATGAGGACCCGCTGGCGCATCTGCGGCACATCAAGACCGCGCCGCCCGTGGCCGAGGAAGTGGACCGGTGCGTCTCCTGCGGCTACTGCGAGCCGGTGTGCCCCAGCAAGGACATCACTCTCACGCCGCGGCAGCGGATCGTCACGCTGCGCGCTATCGAATCCGCGCGGCTGGCCGGCGACACGGCGCTGGTCAGGGAGCTGGAAAAGGACTACGAGTACGAATCCGTGGACACCTGCGCCGTGGACGGGATGTGTCAGACCGCCTGCCCGGTGGACATCAACACCGGATCGCTGGTGAAACGCCTCCGGAAGGCCGGCGCCGGTCCGCTCGCCAACGGGGCCTGGAACGCCGCCGCGAAGCACTGGGAGGGTGTCACCCGGGGAGCTTCCCTGGCGCTGACGGTGGTGGACAAGCTCCCGGCCGCCGCCATCGCCCCGCCCAACAAGGCCGCGCGGGCAGTGCTGGGACCGGACACGGTGCCGCTGTATTCCGCCGAGCTGCCGGGCGGCGGTTCCGTGCGGAAGCGTCCGACGCCGTCGGGCGAGGTTGACGCTGTCTACTTTCCGGCCTGCGTTGGCACCATGTTCGGGCCCGCCGAAGCAGGTCCGGGCGCCGAAGCGCGCGGCGTCCAGTACAGCTTCGAGGAGCTTTGTGCCCGGGCCGGACTCACGCTCCTGGTTCCGGCGGGCATCGACGGTTTGTGCTGCGGCACCCCCTGGTCCTCCAAGGGCATGGCCGCCGGGCAGATTACGATGCGCGACAAGACCCTGGCCGCCCTCCGGGTGGCAACCAGGGACGGCGTGCTTCCCATCGTGTGTGACGCTTCCTCCTGCACCGAGGGCCTGCGCCAGGCCACGGAATCGGACATACCGGCGGCCGGCCAGCGTGCCCTGCGCCTGGTGGACGCCGTGGACTTCGCCGCCGAGCACATCCTGCCCCGGCTGCCCGAGCACGGAAAGCTGGAGTCGCTGGCCCTCCACCCCACCTGCTCGTCCACCCGGATGGGACTCAACGACGCCCTCGGTGCCGTCGCCGGCGCCGTGGCCGAGCGGGTCGAGATCCCGGAGAGCTGGGGCTGCTGCGCGTTCGCCGGCGACCGGGGCATGCTGCATCCCGAACTGACGGCGTCGGCAACCGCGAAACAGGCTGCGGAGGTGGCGGACATGGGTGCGGCCGCCCACGCCTCATGCAACCGGACCTGTGAACTGGGAATGACCCGGGCCACGGGTGCCCAGTACCGCCACGTACTGGAGTTGTTGGAGGAAGTCACCCGGTAACCCGGAGCAACGCGGGGTCACTTAGCGCCCATTCCCGAGGGGATTATGGGCGCTAAGTGACCCCGCGTTGCTCTTTGGCTGGACTGATGGACTTCATTTGCGCAGGAAATGATTAAATATGCAGAATTCGTTAGCATATGACTATGAGTACTGATGAGCGGCACCGCCTGATCGGCGAGTTGCTTCGCAGCCGGGAGCACATGACTGTGGACGAACTCATGACGGAATGCGGCGCCTCGGGTGCCACCATCCGGCGCGACCTTGACGTTCTGGCACTGCACGGCGTGCTGCGGAGAGTCCACGGCGGGGCCGTGAGCCTGCTGCTGCGGGGAGAGAACCCGGAGTACAGGCAGCGCGAACTGGAGGACCACGCCGTCAAGGTGCGGATTGCTGCCGGGGTAGCGGCAATGCTCACGGACCGGGGGCACCTCTGGCTGGACAGCGGCACCACGGCCACGGAGATCGCCCGCCAGCTGCGGCGGCGGGAGATGACGATCATGCCGATGTCATTGCGGGCCGCCAGCGCTCTGACCGCAGATGACGCCCCGGCCGGGCGCCGCCCCGAGTTGTTGCTTCCCGGCGGGAGCCTGATTCCCGGCGAACTGTCCTTCCGCGGACCGATGGCGGAAGCCAATATCCGCTCGCTCCGCTTCGACACCGCCGTGGTCACGCCCTGCGCCCTGAACCTCCGGGACGGGCTGCTGGCCCACGACCTCGACGACGCCGCCGTGAAGCGCGCCGGGCTCGAATCCGCGGGCAGGGTGATCGTCGCCTGCTCCGGATCCAAATGGAACGCCAGCGCCGTCGCGCTCGTCGCGGCCCTCGAGGCCGTGGACGTCCTCGTCACGGACAGGGTCCTCAGCCCCAACGAACTTACCCAGCTCGCCCAACACTCGGTGGAAGCAGTGATCGTATGACCATGACGGCAACCCGCCCGCAGCTCAAGGCCGCTGCTGCGGCAACCTTCCTGATTTTCGGGATCAACGGGCTCGTGTTCGCCAGTTGGGCGGCCCGGATCCCGGCGGTAACGGACATCCTGCACATTACTTCCGGCCAGATGGGGACACTGCTGCTGTGCGTGGCGGTCGGTTCGCTGATCGCCCTACCGTCGGCAGGGCTCGTGGTGGGCAGGATCGGGACGGCAAACACCGTACGCGCCGCCGGACTCGCCGCAGCGGCCGCCGGAGTCGGCATCGCCCTGGCCCTGCTGGCCGAATCGGTTCCCGGGACGGCCGTCGCACTGTTCTTCTTCGGCATCGGCATCGGGCTGTGGGACGTGGCCCAGAACATCGAGGGGGCCGACGTCGAGCACAGGCTCGGGCGCACCATCATGCCCCAGTTTCACGCCGCGTTCAGCGGCGGCGCCTTCCTTGGCGCGCTGATCGGCGCTGGCCTGTCCAGTCTCGGCGTCGGGCTGCCGGCGCACCTGCTGGTGATAGCCGCCGTCGTCGCCGTGCTGACCACGCTGGCCCCGCGCTACTTCCTGCCGCACATTGCGGCACCTGTTCCGCCGGCCGGGGAAGCGAAGCCGGCGAAAGGCCCCTCGGCCTGGCGCGACGGGCGCACCCTGCTGATCGGGATGGTGGTCCTGGGCGCCACACTGACAGAAGGCGCCGGGAACGACTGGATCGCCAAGGCCTCCGTGGACGGGCTGGGCGCCTCACAGTCCACGGGCGCGCTGCTGTTCGCCGCCTTCGTCCTGGCGATGACGGCCACGCGCTTCTTTGGCGGTCGCGCGATTGACGCTTATGGCCGCGTGGCGGTGCTCCGTGCCAGCATGGCAGCCGCCGCCGCAGGGCTCGCGCTCTTTGTACTCGCGGGCAACATCTGGCTGGCCACGGCCGGTGCTGTGCTCTGGGGGGCGGGAGCCGCCCTGGCATTCCCGGTCGGTATGTCCGCCGCCGCGGACGACCCCAGGCACGCCGCCGCCCGGGTGGCAGTGGTCTCGACGGTAGGTTACGTCGCGTTCCTGGCCGGACCGCCGCTGTTGGGTTACCTCGGCGACGTGACCGGAATCCGGCTGGCCCTGCTGGCTATTGGAGTCCCGATTCTGGGGGCGCTGCTGCTCGCCGGCGCCGCGAAGCCCTTGCGCGCCAGGTAAGCAGCCGCCGCGCGTCTCCATTCTCCTGAATGCATATGTCCCGGTAGAACAACCACAGCAGGAATACCACGGGCACAGCCAGGCACACGCTGCCCACGGTATCCGTCAGCCAATGGGCGGACAGATATGTGCGGCTGGCCATCATGGCCAGGACCCCGGCGGCCGCGAGCACCCAGACCCAGGCCCGGCCCGTGAGTATCGCCACCACCAGCACGAAGGCTGTTGTGGTGGCCACGTGGCCCGAAGGAAAGGATCCGGTGTCGGTCAGCACGATGGTGTTGGACGGCCGGTCCCGGAGGATGCCCGCCTTGAGGATTTGGGTCAGGATCAGGACGGTGATGCCGGCCGCGGCGCCGAAGACCGCGGCTTGCGGGCGTCTCCTCAGCAACAGGGCCACGACGAGCAGTCCGTGGAGCACCAGCACGCCCCGGTAGCCGGCCAGGTTCAGGAAGGCATTGATACCGTCCCAGAATGGACTGCGCAGGGACGCCATCCAGCCGGCCCAGCCCTCATCCGGCCCCTGGAATGGCGGATGTGCGACGTCGGTCAGCAGCAGGCCGGCGAGAATCACGCCGACCGTCAGCAGTACGGTGCTGACCGCAGTGATGCGGCTAGCCGGCAGCCGCTGAGGATCCAGCACTCGGGTCATCGACTCATCCTAGCCAACCGGACGCCCCGACGGGCTGAACCCTGCTGACACGGGATCCTCCGGCGCTTCCGCCCCTGTCCGACAGTGTGCGCGCCGGCACCGGCAGTAAGGTGGTCGGATGCGAAGCATGCTGAGGAAAGCGCCGGGACGGCTGCGGAGACTCGACCGGAAACTGATGCGGGCCGTGTCCGCGCTCCCGGGCGGACACCATGACAAGTTCTTCCGGCAGCTGTCCGCGGCTGCGAACAACGGAAAACTCTGGCTTGGCACTGCCGGAATCATGGCGATGTTCCCCGGGAAGGTCCGCCGCGCGGCCGTTCACGGACTCCTTGCACAGGGCCTGGCCTCGGGTGTCACCAACCTTGGGTTCAAGACCCTGCTCCCCCGTGCCCGTCCGCTCCCGGAACACCTTCCGGCCTTCCGGTTTGTCCATCCCCAGCCGACCAGTTCCTCGATGCCCTCGGGCCACTCCGCCTCGGCCGCGGCGTTCGCCCTCGGCGTCGGGCTCGTGCGCCCGGGGCTGGGTGCCGCGCTGGCCCCGGTCGCTGCCGGTGTGGCCTACTCCCGGGTGCACACGGGAGCCCATTGGCCCTCCGACGTGCTGTTCGGCTCGGCGATCGGAGCGGGAGCCGCCCTCGTGACGCGGACGTGGTGGCCCGCCCGGCCGCCCTTCCCGGAAACCCGGCGGACCGCCGTACGGGCCGCGGAACTGCCCGCGGGTCAGGGCCTGGGCATCGCCGTGAACACCCTCGGCGGCTCCTACGCCGCGGAGACAGCGGCCGCCCTTCAGAAAGTATTCCCTAAGGCGTATATACGGGAAATCGCGAAGGATAAGGACATCGATGCCGACATCGCCGCGGTGGCCACACGACCGGACATCCTGGCCCTGGGCGTCTGGGGCGGAGACGGAACGGTGGGTACGGCAGCTGCGGCCGCCGTCGAACTCTCCCTCCCGCTGCTGGTGCTGCCCGGCGGCACACTGAACCATTTCGCCCGGGACGCCGGAATCCCCAGCCTTGAGGCCGCCGTCGACGCCGCGTCCCGCGGCGAGGCGGCCCGGGCCGACGTTGGACACGTCGTGGTGGAGCGCGGCCTTCCCGACAGTCCCGAGCGGGTGCACCTGACCATGCTCAACACCGCGAGCATCGGCCTCTACCCGAACCTGGTCCGCCGCCGGGAACTCCTCCAGCCCGCACTGGGCAAGCCGCTGGCCGGCGTCGTCGCGATGCTCCGGACCTTCGCCGCCGGAACACCCACCACCCTGATTGTCGACGGGGTGCGGCACAAACTTTGGATTATGTACATCGGCCGCGGGCGCTACTACCCGCGCGACCACGCCCCGCTGGTCCGCCCGGTCCTGGACGACGGGGTCTTTGACCTTCGGATGATCACGGCAGACGAATCGTTCGCCCGGCTGCGCCTGCTGTGGTCCGTGCTGACCGGAACCGTCGCCACGTCCCGGATCACCCACCTCAGCGAATCCAGTACGATCCGGGTGGAACCGGGCGGCACCACCATGGTCCTGGCGGTGGACGGGGAGGTCATGCCGGGGGTCCGCGCCGTCGAGTTCACGGTGAAGCCGGGCGCCTTGACGTACTACTCGCCGGCATCCTGACAGCCGCCCTGTCATCCTTGGGGACTACCCTGAACCGACCCTGAATCATCCCTGAGACCGGCGAAATCCGCCCGCTGGCTCGGTAGCGTGGTGCGTACACACTCCCACTGCTACGCAAAGGAACGCGTTCATGATCGAAGCACGAGGCCTGACCAAGGTTTACGGCGACAAGACCGCCGTTGCCGGCGTCAATTTCACCGTCCAGGCCGGCCGGGTCACCGGCTTCCTGGGACCCAACGGAGCCGGCAAATCCACCACCATGCGCATGATTATGGGACTGGACCGCCCGACGTCGGGCTCTGTCACCGTCAACGGTGCCGCGCTCGCCCGGCACGCCGCGCCGTTGCGCGACGTCGGCGCCCTACTGGATGCCAAGGCCGTCCACACCAGCCGCTCAGCCTACAACCACCTGCTGGCCATGGCCGCCACGCACAGCATCCCGAAGAAGCGCGTGAACGAGGTCATCGAGATGACCGGCCTGGCCGAGGTGGCCAAGAAGAAGGTGGGCGGCTTTTCGCTCGGGATGGGCCAGCGGCTGGGAATCGCCGCGGCGCTGCTGGGCGATCCGCAGACCATCATCCTGGACGAGCCGGTCAACGGCCTCGATCCGGAAGGCGTGGTCTGGGTCCGCAACCTCGTCAAGTATCTGGCCTCCGAGGGACGCACCGTGTTCCTCTCCAGCCATCTCATGAGCGAGATGGCCGTCACCGCCGATCACCTGATCGTGATCGGCCGCGGCCGGATCATCGCCGATGCCCCGATCCAGGACATCATCAACGGCAAGGGCCAGAGCCGCACCCGCGTCCGCACCGATCAGCCGGACCAACTGATGCAGTTGCTGGCCGGCACCGGCATCTCGGTGGAACTGCAGGACCACGAACTCCTGGAGGTCAAGGGCCTCGACCCGCGCGAGATTGCCCGGGCGGCCTTCGAAAGCCGCGTCATGATTTACGAACTCACCCCGCTTCAGGCCAGCCTCGAGGAGGCCTACATGGAACTGACCAAGGATGAGGTCGAATACCACTCGCTGATCACCACGGGAGCCGCTGCTCCCGTCACCTCCGGAGGCAACTAAGCCATGAGCTCAACCACCCTCGACCCCGTCCCCTCCAGCCGGGGAGCCCACTCGGGCGCCAAGGCCACTCTGGCCGGCGACGGCACCAGCACCGGCCCGGGCCCCGGCTTCTTCCGGGTCCTGAATTCCGAATTCATCAAGTTCCGCACCCTGCTCTCCACGCTGATCCTGCTTGGCTCCACCGCGCTGGTGATGGTGGGCTTCGGCGCACTCTCCGCCTGGGGAACCGGTCAGTTCGCCGAGGCTGCCACCCAGGACCCGGAGGCGGCCGCCGCGTTCGCCGCCCAGGGCGGGGAGCTCGCCGTCAGCGTCCCCACCTCCGGCATCGTCTTCGCCCAGCTGATCCTTGGCTCGCTCGGCGTGCTGCTGATGAGTTCGGAGTTCACCACCGGGATGGCCCGTTCCACGTTTGCGGCGGTGCCCAGGCGGACGCCCGCATTCATCGCGAAGCTGCTGGTGGTTACCGTGACCGCGTTTGCTGTCACCACGGTCTCCGTGTACCTGGCCGGCCTGGTGGCGCTGCCAATCCTGGACAACTACAACCTCAAGCTGGACCTCGCCAGCTCCCAGTCGGTCAAACTGCTGCTGGTCAGCAGCCTCTACGTCGCAGCCGTCGCTGCAATCGGCATGGCGCTGGGTGCCCTGATCCGGAACTCCGCGGGCGGCATCATGAGCCTGGTGGCCCTGTTCTTCGTGGCGCCGATCGCCTTCCAGCTCATTCCGGGCGACTTCTTCGTGGAAGCCCGGAAGTACCTGCCCGGCAACACGGTAGAGCCGATGACTGCTGCGCAGCACGCCGCGGAGACCCTGGAAGCCTGGCAGGCAGCCCTGGTCCTTGGCGCCTGGGTGCTCATCCCGGTGGTCCTCGCCGGTGTCCTGCTCAAAAGGCGCGACGTCTAAGCCGGCGGGCCCGCCGTCTAGGCTCAGAGCATGATCCATGCAGTATCAGTGACGGACGCGGCAGCCGGCCAGGCTGACGCGTCCTTCGCGGAAATCACCGCCCGAAGGCGGGGCCGGCTCCGGCGCTACCTGTTCCAGCACCCGCGGGTCACGGACGCCATCGTCGTCTTCGTCTATGTCCTCCTTGCCACCCCCACCGCGGTGGAAGCAGTGACCGACGGCGCTTGGCCGGCCGCCGCGCTGCTGGCGGCGGTTGCCGCGGCCCTTCTCTTCCGCCGGAGCCACCCGGTCCCGGTGGTGGCGGCAGTCACCATGCTGGAAGTGGCCGTCACCCTGCTCCATCCCTGGGGCTCCAACGTCTCCGCGGGACTCTGGTTCGCGCTGTACGCCGTGGCCGTGGTCCGCACGCGGCGTTTCGCCCTGATCGCCCTGGCGCTGTCCACGGCGCCGCTGGCGCTGTTGTATTTCCTCGCAGCCGGAGGCCCGCTGGACGGCCGGCTGCCGGACACCTCCGCCCGCACCCCGGAGAACTTCCAGCTCATCGCGAGCCTCGCGGTTGGCATCGTTATCACCCTGTCCAACGTCATCGCCACGGTTATCGGCATCTCGGTCCGGCAGCGGCGGGAGCACGAACTTGAGATCGCCGCCTGGGCCGCGAGAGCGGCGCAGCTTGGCTCGGTCAACGAACGGAACCGGATCGCCCGGGAAATGCACGACGTCGTGGCGCATTCGCTCACGGTCATGATCAGCCTCTCCGACGGTGCCGCCGTCGTGGTGAAGAAGGATCCGCAGCGGGCCGCCGAGGTACTCGGCGAACTGTCCCGCACCGGACGTGCCGCCTTGGCGGACATGCGGCGTGTGCTCGGAGTGCTGCGCGATGAGTCCGCCGCCGGCCACGCGCCGAGGGAACCGCTGGTGGCCGGCGGCAACCTGGCCAAGCTGTTGGACGGATTCCGCACCGCGGGTCTGCCGCTGCACTACACGCACACGGGCCAGGCGCTGCCCGATGAGGCCGCGTTCCAGCTGACCGTCTACCGGATCGTGCAGGAATCGCTGACCAATGTGCTGCGCTACGGCCGGTCGCTGGGCCGGGTCGACGTGGCGATTTCCCGGGACGGCGATACCGTCACCATCGACGTGGCCGACGACGGCAAGGGGACCATGGGTGCCGGTGGCTTCGGCCCCGGCGGCTTCGGCCCCCCGGCGGCCGGGACACAGGACCCGCAGGGACCCGTGTGGCGGCCGGGGGCCGGCCAGGGCCTTCCCGGGATGAGGGAGCGCGCCCGCATCTACGCCGGCACTGTGGAGGCCGGGCGCAGGATCGACGACGGCTGGCGCGTGCACGCCGTCCTGAACTGCAACGGCAAGGGGAAACAATGAGCGAGACCGCACGGATCCGCATCCTGCTGGTGGACGACCAGCCGCTCCTGCGGATGGGGTTCCGTCTGATCCTGGAGGGGGAGGATGACCTGTGCATCGTGGGCGAGGCATCCGACGGCGCCGAGGCGGTGCGCCGCGTCCGGGCGCTCACGCCGGACGTCGTGCTGATGGATGTGCGGATGCCGGTACTGGACGGGATCGAAGCCACGCGGGCCATTACCACCGCCGGTTCGGCCGCCAGAATCATCATCCTCACCACCTTCGACCTCGACGAATACGCCTTCGCCGGGCTCCGGGCCGGGGCCTCGGCCTTCCTGCTCAAGGACGTGGCGCCGGCCGAGCTGATCAGCGCCGTCCGGGTGGTGGCCAGCGGCGACGCCGTCGTGGCCCCGCGCGTGACGCGGCGGCTGCTGGAAACATATGTCCGGGGAACGCGCCCGGGTGCGGGCGGTGCGGGCGACGCCGGCGGTCTTGGGACCCCGGGACCCGCGGCCCGGGCGGTCACGGACCCGCTGCTCGAGGACCTCACCCCGCGGGAGACCGAGATGCTCGGGGCGATGGCCGAGGCACTCTCCAACGCCGAGATTGCCCACCGGTACTTCCTTTCCGAAGCCACCGTCAAAACGCATGTGCGCAGGATCCTCGCGAAGCTCCATCTGCGCGACCGGGTCCAGGCCGTTGTGTACGCCTACGAAACCGGCCTCGTGGTGCCAAGCAACCCGGACTACTGATTTAGTGGGCTCCGGCACATATCAGATTGCCCCTGAGGTACCTGTTTGTGCCCCACGCAGCCGGTGCGAAGAACTTCCCCGGACCACGCTGAAATCGGACAACGCCTTCGGCAACGACGGCGGGATCTACCAGCTCGCCACGATGGCCGGATCGACGTCCGGGGGCTACACGGCCGGGCTCAAGGTCAGCGTGTAGGCGCGGCGCTAGACTCGGTGCCATGCCAACACATTCCACTGCCGCAGACCACATCCAGGACCTCGGCGCGTATGTCACCGCCTCGCCGTCGAGCTTCCACGCGGTGCACGAGGCCGCCCGTCGGCTGGATGCGGCGGGCTTCACCGGCCTGGACGAGCTGCAGCCCTGGGACGGCGCCGCCTCTGCCGAGCCCGGCACCGCCGGCAAGTTTTACATCATCCGGGACGGCGCCCTCATCGCCTGGGTGATGCCCGGGACGGCCGGCCCCACCACGGGTTTCAACATCCTGGGCGCGCATACGGATTCGCCGTCCTTCAAGCTCAAGCCCAGGCCCACCACCGGAAAGTTCGGCTGGCTGCAGGCCGGCGTCGAGGTCTACGGCGGCCCGCTGCTGAACTCCTGGCTGGACCGCGAACTCCAACTAGCCGGTCGCCTCGTGATGCTGGACGGCACGCAGCACCTCACCGCCACCGGGCCGCTGCTGCGCTTCCCGCAGTTGGCCATCCACCTGGACCGCGCCGTGAACGAGGGGCTCGCCCTCGACAAGCAGCAGCACATGAACCCCGTCTACGGCCTCGGCGATCCCGCCGGTGAAGACCTGCTGGCACTGCTCGCCGTCCGGGTCACGGGGACAAACCTCAACCCTGCGCAGATCGGTGGCTACGACGTCGTTATCGCGGACACCCAGGCGCCCGCCGTCTTCGGGGCCAGGGGCGAGTTCTTCGCCTCCGGCCGGCTGGACAACCTCTCGGCGACGCACGCCGGACTCACCGCACTGATCGCCCACGGTTCGAGCCCGCTGCCGGAGGGTGCCCCGGCCAATGCCCCGATCGCCGTGCTCGCGGCCTTCGACCATGAGGAAATCGGCTCCGCCTCCCGCTCGGGCGCCAGCGGCCCCATCCTCGAGGATGTTCTGGTCCGCATCTCCGACGGACTGGGTGCCTCGGTGAGCCAGCGGCGGCAGGCCTTCGCGGCGTCGTTCTGTGTCTCAGCCGACGCCGGCCACGCGGTGCACCCGAACTACGCCGAGCGGCACGACCCGGCGAACAGGCCGGCCCTGAACGGCGGGCCGCTGCTGAAGATCAACGCCAACCAGCGCTACGCCACGGACGCTACGGGCGCCGCGCTCTGGGCCCGGCTGTGCACCGACGCGGGTATCCCCTACCAGGAGTTCGTCTCCAACAACGTGATGCCGTGCGGCTCCACGATCGGCCCGCTGACCGCTACCCGGTTGGGTATCCGCACGGTCGACGTCGGCGTGCCCCTGCTCTCCATGCACTCCGCGCGCGAGCTGTGCGGCGTCGAGGACCCGCACCGGCTCGCGCTGGTGACCGAACAGTTTTTCCGGACAGAGGCCTAAGTCTTCAGGACATACCTGGCCGGCCGGATTAGAAGGCGAGACCGATGACGAGGTTGAGCGTGGCGGCCAGGATGATTGTCCCGAACAGGTACGACAGCAGGCTGTGCTTGAGGGCTTCGGCGCGGATGCCGTGGTTCTGCAGGGCCGTGTCTGAAACCTGGTAGGTCATGCCCAGGCTCGTGGCCAGGTAGGCGAAGTCGGTGTACTGCGGCGGACGGCTCTGGTTGAAGTCGATGCCGCCCACCCCGGAGCCGGCCTTCCGGCCCGTGTTGTAGTACAGCTCCGCGTAGCGCAGGGTGAAAAGCGTCTGGACCAGTATCCAGGACAGTGCCACCGAGACCAGCGCGAGCAGCCCGCCGCCGAGCCGGGACACGGCGTCGGCGTTGTTGTGGGAGTCGACGACGACGGCCGCCACCGCCGCGAGGCTGGCGACGTTCGCGGCCAGGATCAGCAGATCCGTGGTGCCCCGGGCCGGATCCTCCGCCGTGGCGTGGGATTGTGTTTCCGCCGGATCCAGCCGCCCGATAACCAGCCAGACCCAGGCCGTGTAGGTCAGCGAAGCGCCGCACCAGCCGATCGCCGGGGCCTGGACCCAGCGGCCGGCCAGACCGGCCGCCGCCGCTGCCAGAAGTCCGCCCAGCAGCATGATGGCGAAGCGCAGCCGGCTCCTCCGGGTGCGCACGGAACGTCGGGACGGGGAGCCTGTAGTCATTCCTTGATCATGGCATGCCGCCGGGATCCGCCCCGCCGGGATCCGCCCCGCCGGGGCGGTTATCCACAGGGAGGCCGGCTACGCTTCCGGGACCCGACGGCTGCGCCTACGCTGGACCAGGATGGAATCGCGGAATCCGTTCCCGATGCACTAAGCTATTGGAGTCTGTGCTGCGCCCTGCCCCCGTTTCTGGGGGTGTAGCGGGCACAAGGCACCGCAAATGAACCTCCTGTTACGGAAATGCCGTAACCGCTTAGCCCAAAGGAGGTGGGTTCACATATGCGTCCTTACGAATTGATGGTAATCATCGACCCCGAGGTCGAAGAGCGTACCGTCGAGCCAACGCTTCAGAAGTTCCTGAGTGTCATCACCACCGATGGTGGAACCATCGAAAAGGTTGACATCTGGGGCCGTCGTCGCCTGGCTTACGAAATCCAGAAGAAGTCTGAAGGTATCTACGCCGTGGTGAACTTCACCGCTGAGCCGGCTACCGCCAAGGAACTTGACCGCCAGCTGAGTCTCAATGAGACCATCATGCGCACCAAGATCACCCGCCCCGAAGTACAGAAAGTTGTTGCTGAATAACTTCAGCTCCAGATTTTCACTCTTCATCCCCGCAGGAACGCATAAGGAGGCAGTAGATGGCAGGCGAAACCACTATTACGGTCGTAGGTAATCTCACCAATGACCCCGAACTGAGGTTCACACCGTCAGGTTCGGCAGTAGCGAATTTCACCATCGCTTCTACGCCCCGTACCTTCGATCGCCAGTCCAATGAGTGGAAGGACGGGGAAACCCTGTTCCTCCGCGCGTCGGTATGGCGTGAGGCAGCCGAAAACGTCGCCGAGTCCCTGACCAAGGGCATGCGCGTGATCGTTTCCGGCCGCTTGAAGAGCCGTACCTACGAAACCAAGGAAGGCGAGAAGCGCACCGTTATGGAGCTCGAGGTCGATGAAATCGGCCCGAGCCTGCGCTACGCCAACGCCAAGGTCAACCGCACCCAGCGCTCAGGCGGTGGGGGGGCTGGCAACGGTGCCCAGGGTGGCTTCGGCGGCGGCAACAGCGGCGGTGGCTCTGGTGGAAACCAGGGCGGCAACTCCGGCGGAACCTGGGGCGGCAACCAGCCCGCGGCAGCGCAGGATGACCCTTGGGCTACGCCCGGTGTCAGCAATGCGGGCGGCGGCTGGGGCAACGGCCCCGATTCCGAACCTCCCTTTTAAACAACATTTAAGGTTCGACGCCGGGACCCGCCGGGACGCCGCAAGGCGGCCGGGTGCAGACCTGCGTTGGATCACCACCATCCCGTGGATCAATATCCACGGGCTCCATCGAATAGGAGCTCCACGATGGCTAAGGCTGAACTCCGTAAGCCCAAACCAAAGTCCAACCCCTTGAAGGCCGCTGACATCACTGTCATCGACTACAAGGACGTAGCATTGCTGCGCAAGTTCATCTCCGACCGCGGAAAGATCCGCGCCCGTCGCGTCACCGGCGTCACGGTGCAGGAACAGCGCAAGATCGCCCAGGCAATCAAGAACGCCCGCGAAGTTGCTCTGCTGCCTTACTCCGGCGCTGGCCGCGGCTAAGGAAGGGATTAACTAACATGGCAAAGCTCATTCTGACCCACGAAGTAACCGGTCTCGGTGCTGCAGGCGATGTTGTCGAGGTCAAGGACGGTTACGCACGTAACTACCTGCTGCCCCGCAACTTCGCCCTGACCTGGTCCAAGGGTGGCGAGAAGCAGGTTGAGTCCATCAAGGCTGCCCGCGTTGCCCGCGAGCACGCTTCCCTGGAAGACGCTCAGAAGCAGGCCGCCGCGCTCTCCGCCAAGCCGGTCAAGCTGTTGGTCAAGGCTGGCGAGACCGGACGCCTGTTCGGCACCGTCAAGCAGGCCGACGTGGCCGATGCTGTTGAGGCCGCTGGTCTCGGCAAGATCGACAAGCGCAAGGTTGAACTGCCGGCTCACATCAAGTCGGTTGGTTCCTACCAGGCCAACGTCCGTCTGCACGACGACGTTGCCGCTGTGATCGAACTCGACGTAGTCGCAGGCAAGTAGCCCTTACCGGCTGCGCAGTCCTGAACTGCCGGGAGGCCCCCGCCTCCGGATTCCTCAAAGGATCCGGACGCGGGGGCCATCTGCTTTAACCCAACGCGGGGTCACTTCGCGCCCATTGTGGGCGGCGCCATGGGCGCGAAGTGACCCCGCGTTGTTTCATGTGGGCGGGACTAGCCGCGGTTCAGAACCGTGGTCACGTGCCGGTAGCCGGTCCGGATCAACTCGGTGAGCACCGTCTCGTCAACGTCGTCGAGCTTGTTGACGTAGAGGCAGCCCGCGCCTGTTCTGTGCTTCCCCAGCCGCGCGAGCAGTCCCGCCGACTCCGGAGCGTAGGTGAGGCCGTAGAGTGACAGGCTGGCCTTCCGTGGGGAGAAGCCGACCGCCGGTGCGTCGCCTTCGCGCCCGGTCTCGTACTTGAAGTGGTATCGGCCGAAGCCCACAATCGTCGGGTCCCACATCTCGGCCGGTCGGCCCGTCACCTCTGCCATCAGCGTCAGCAACCGGAGTCCGTCCCGGCGTCGGACAGGATGCTCGACGGCGGCAAGGTATGCGTCCACGGATGCACCGGTCGCTGCAGTTTTGTTCTCGGTCTTGTTTTCAGCCATGAGGGCAGTCTGGCAGAACGGAGGGCCCCTGTCAGCGTCTTCGGGACGCCACGACGCCGGGGGAATAAACCGAGCGGATCACCGCTTGCATAGGTAGATGCAAACGCATGTATGTGCGTAGCTGACCTCGAACCAATCTAGGAGCACCCGTGGAAACCCGCCGCATCACCGTTCTCTCCGCCGGACTCGGCGTCCCGTCGTCGAGCCGCCTGCTGGCGGACCAGCTGGCTTCCGCGGCCGAACGCCGGCTCGCGGCGGAGGGCAGCGCCGTCGATATCGAGGTGGTGGAACTTCGGGATCTGGCCGTGGACATCGCCAACAACTTCGTGACCGGCTATGCGGGCCCGCGGCTGGCCGAAGCGATCGCCGGCGTCGAGTCATCCGACGGGATCATCGCCGTCAGCCCCGTCTTCAGCGCCTCCTACAGCGGGCTGTTCAAGTCCTTCATCGATGTCCTGGATCCGCACTCCCTCGACGGCAAGGCCGTCCTGCTCGGGGCCACCGCGGGCACAGACCGGCACCAGATGGTGCTGGACTTCGCGATGCGGCCGCTGTTCACCTACCTGCGCACCCGGATCGCCGCCACCGCGGTGTTTGCAGGCCCCCAAGACTGGGGAAACAGTGACGGCGGCGGTTCTCCGCTCTCGTCCCGGATCGACCGGGCGGCGGGGGAGTTCGCCGGACTGCTGCAGGGCCCGCAGCCGCAACAGAAGCCGGCAACCCTGGCGTCGCTGCCGTTCGAGGTGTTACTAGCCGGGATCTCGGGCCGGCGGTAGCACCAGCGGCCGCCGGCTACACGGGGTCACCTCATAGCCACGATGATCACGGAGACGATAATGGATCCCACAACGTGGTAGCCACCCGTCACTGCCGCGAACAAAAACGGCCTTGGGTTGTTAGGCGTGATGGCGCCGTTGAGAGAGGCGCTTGCGGCGTAGCCGATGCCGACGATGCCGCCGAGCAGCAGCGCGTCCGGTAGTTGTTGCAGCTCGAGCGCGTTGGCCAGCAGGGCGGTGGCCACCGCGACGAGCAGGCTGCAGATGAGCGGCACGACGTAGTAGCTTATCGTGAAGCGCTGGTTCTTCGTTCTGCGGAAGCCAAGCGAGGCGTCCCAGGCCTTTCCGAAGAGAGGCGTGAACCACAGGGCCCCGAGCAGGTAGGAGGCCAGGGTGGCGAGGGCGACACTGAGCCAGTTGAGGTGGGCGAGCCCGTCGATCATGGTCGTTCACGCCCGCCGTGTACGCAGTGCCTTGACGTGCTTAAGCGAATCGTTCCCGCATAGCGCCTGATACTCGCTTGAGTCAAGGGCGACCAGCGCGATGCGGCCCGCGTGATCATGATGGATTCCCCATCCGTAGCGCTTTCCCAGTGGTGAGGAGCGGAGGCCGGCCTGGTCCTTCGCGAAGAAGAGCGCCCGCCGGGCCGGTTTTTCTGCGTCCGGGATACCGTGCCGTACCGCGAAGACCTCGAAGAGGACGTCGTCGGAGGTGAATTCGAACGGATGACGTGTGATGAGTTCGTGCTGGAGCGCTGCAACGGACTTGCTCGTGCCCGGGGAAGGCGGGTGCTCTGCGACTGCAGTCGGGCAGTCGTCCGCTACCTCTATAAAGGTGTTGATGTAGTTCGTCGTTGTCACGTCTCTCTCCAACGGTTGAGGGTACTGACCGTGCTGGCCCGGAACACCATCATCAGTCCGCGAAGGACCGCCCGTCTTGAAGAAAACCGACATGAGTCACAATTAGCCGTATGACCGCCACCGCCAACAACACGGGTCGCCAGCGTCCGATCCAGCCCGGCGAGCGTTCCGGCGTCCTATACCCGCAGAATCTAAAGCGGTATGGAGCAGGCTGGTTCGATCCGGACCCGGCGGTAAGTGCCGTCGTCGACCAGTACTGGCACGCCCAATGGAGCCTGCCAGCGGGTGAATCCATTGAACAACGCATTATCGACCTGCCAGCGGTCACTCTGACGGCCGAAGAGGGCAACGTTCCGGCGCCGCTCGTCGTGACCGGCCTGCAGAGTCGGGCGTGGAAGCGCCGGATCAGCGGGGCGGGGTCGGTGTTCGCGATCCGTCTGCGGCCTGCCGGCCTCGCCGTCCTGAGCGATCTGAGCCCGCAGGAGATTGCCGACCGAACACTTCCACTCACGCCAAAGCTTGACCCGCGCCTGTCCCGTCTTCTCAGTCATATCGCCGACGCCGGGATGCCGGAAGCCCGCGCGCGGCTCGCCGACAGGGCGATTGGCGCACTAGTCGACGCGCGGCCTCCCGGGCAGGAGCTCCTGCTGGCAAACGCAGTCATGACCGAATTGTTATCGCGGATCCGCTCAAGGTCCGGTGCGTCCGTCGCCGACGCCTTTGGGGTGAGTGAGCGCACCATCCAGCGCGCCCTGCGGTCGACGCTGGGGCACGGACCCAAATGGGTGAGCCGGCGCATTCGGCTCCAGGAGGTCGCCCGGGCACTCGCGTCCGAAGGTGCTGACAACCTGGCCGCGCTGGCGACGGAACTTGGCTACGGCGATCAGGCGCACCTCACCAGTGACTTCCGAAATGCGGCAGGGATCACGCCGGCAGCATACGTCCGATCCCTTCGTTCCGGCGCCGGTAATTCACAATGACGTGGCCCGGTCGCCGGGAGCGACTGCAGAAACAGGATAGTCACTCCGCGTCCTCGGACGGAGACCCGCACCGGGTGGCGGACCATTCGTCGAAAAGGCTGCCGGCTGCGGTACGGCGGCGGGCTGCCCAGTCAGCAACCCGCGCTTGGCGGCGCCGCCCGTGGCTCAGTCGTCCAGCAGGGCGATGAACTCCCGGGCCTGTTTGAGGGAGATTTCCGAGTGGCGGGTCAGCGCCATTGCGGCCGCCTCGGCGTCGCCGCTCCTGGCCAGCGTCCGGATCCTGCCGTAGATCTCGTCGTTGAGCATGTTGCTGCTGACCTCACGGGTGACATCGCCTTTGCTGGCGATAGCGCGGTAGCGATAGGCGAAGCGCTGCGGGGCATCGTCTTCGTCGTCGCCGGGCGCCTGTTCGGGGGCTGCAGGCCGGAAGGGCTGCGGATGGGCCGCCAGCGCACCGACGGCGTCGCGGGAGGCCCGCAGGCCGTCGCCGGTGGCCTCGAGGTAGAGCTTGATCGCGGCCATGGCCTGCCCCTGTGCGATCAGCGCGTACAGGCGCCGGTGCTGCTCTTGGTTGAGCCTCGCCGCGGCCGAGCGGGCAAGCCTAACCGGGTCGCGGACCGGCTGGGGCGGCGCGTCAGGCCGGGACGGCGCGTCGGGCCGGGACGGTGCACGACGGCGGCCAAGGGCCCGCACGGCCAGCAGAACGCCGGCGCCGACGAGCGCGAGTATCAGGACGGGGACGATCAGGGATTCCATGAAACTAGAGCCGATCTACATATTTCTTGGCGGTCAAAAGATCCGAATGCGTCGCTTGGCGCAACAATTTGATGGCCTGGATCTTCTTGCCGCTCCGGGCCATCGACTGAAGCTGCAGGGCAAACTGCGGGTTAAGCTGGCCGCCGGGCAAAATCGGACCCTGATAGCCGGGTTGTCCCACGGCCGGGGCGGAGCCGGTCTGGGCGCGCAGCGCTGCTCTGGCATGATCGGCCTGCTGTGATTGCTGCTGCTCGTTCTGGCTGGGACGGGTGGCGGCGTCCACCCGGGCCCGCGCGGCGGTGGCGGCCTGCACCTGCGCCGTGTAGTGGGCCTGGGAGCGGACCGCCAGCTCCTGCTGATAGCGGTCGGCGTCGGACAGACCAAAATCGCGGGGTCTGAGAGCCGTGGCAAACGCCCAGAGGACTGCCGCCAGGATGAGGGCAGGCAGTATGACTAACAAGACATCGCCCATGGGTAGAGCTTAGGCCAGATCCCCGCTATCCACAGCATATTCGGACCGGCGTATACAGCGCGCCCCACGGTGCCGCCAATTCGGGGTTTTCCGGTGAGGCCCATCACTGAATGTGCATATTTGACCCCAAATGTGGCCTCGTCTTCCGTCCAGTATCCCCAGCTATAGCCCACAAACTGTGGATGAAGCTTTGCCAAAATAGTTCTGTGTCCACAAGGTGAAGTCTCTGTTTTCGCAGGTCAGGAGCATATGCGTGGTCAAACTATTTTTTTATCCACAGGTGTTCCCACAGGCTGTGCACAAGCTGGAGCCGGTAGTGCACACTTTATCCACAGGGTTGGTGCCCGGTCGGGTTGGTGCCAGCCCGATCGACGGCTACCGTAGCTGGAGATCGACCCGTGGATCCGGACGATCCCGGGATCGTTACATGATGCGAGTCGATCAGGTTCCCGGCAGCCAGTGGACCTGCTCCAGAATCCTGAGCTGTGGAATACCCGCAGCTCAGGGCTGCAGGCAAACCGTCGGAGCCCGCTGATAGGACTAGGACAGTCGGAATTCGCGGAGATGGGCGTCATACGGCCATCGACTCCGGACGCTCGAAGGGCTCCGGCACCACGGCGCACGGCTCACACGTCGCCCGCGAACGGACATCCGCCGCGGCACACAATGGAGGACGGCAGTTTTGTCAGTTACGCATCTGGACTCAGTCGAGGGCGCGAGGGGATCCGAAGGCAGCCGCAAGCCGCCGCAGGATATCCCCGCGGAGCAATCCGTTCTTGGCGGCATGATGCTGTCCAAGGACGCCATTGCCGACGTCGTCGAAATCCTGCGTGGCCAGGACTTTTACCGTCCGGCCCACGAGACGATCTACGAGGCCATCATCGACCTCTACGGCCGCGGCGAACCCGCCGATGCCGTCACCGTCTCGGATGAACTGACCAAGCGGGGCGAGATCAACCGCATTGGCGGCCCCGCCTACCTGCACGAGCTGATCCAGACGGTCCCGACAGCAGCGAACGCCGGCTATTACGCTGAAATCGTCGGCGAGCGGGCAGTGCTGCGCCGCCTCGTCAACGCCGGCACCAAGATCGTCCAGCTCGGCTATGGCGCCGATGGCGAAGTCGAGGACCTGGTCAACCAGGCGCAGGCCGAGATTTACGCCGTGGCCGAACGCCGCACCGCCGAGGATTACGTTGTCCTCAAGGACGTCATGGAATCCGCTGTCGACGAGATCGAGGCCTCCGGCCACCGCGGCGAGGGGCTGACGGGTGTGCCCACCGGCTTCTACGAACTGGATGAGCTGACCCATGGCCTGCACCCGGGGCAGATGATTGTCATCGCGGCCCGCCCGGCCGTCGGTAAGTCCACCTTCGCCCTGGACTTCGCGCGTTCCGCCGCGATCAAGAACAACCTCGCCACCGTCATGTTCTCCCTGGAAATGGGCCGGAACGAGATCGCCATGCGCCTGCTGTCCGCCGAGGCCACGATCGGCCTCCAGGACCTCCGCAAGGGCACCATCGAGGACGAACAGTGGTCCAAGATCGCCACCACCATGGGCCGGATGAACGACGCCCCGCTGTTCATCGATGACAGCCCCAACATGTCGCTGATGGAAATCCGCGCCAAGTGCCGCCGCCTTAAGCAGCAGCACGACCTCAAACTCGTGATCCTCGACTACCTCCAGCTGATGAGCTCGGGCAAGAAGGTGGAATCGCGCCAGCAGGAAGTTTCCGAATTCTCGCGTGCGCTGAAGCTGCTCGCCAAAGAACTGCAGGTTCCGGTGATTGCTCTCTCGCAGCTGAACCGTGGCTCCGAGCAGCGCCAGGACAAGCGCCCGATGGTCTCGGACCTTCGTGAATCAGGGTCCATCGAGCAGGACGCGGACATGGTTATCCTGCTGCACCGTGAAGACGTCTATGACAAGGAATCGCCGCGCGCCGGCGAGGCGGACATCCTCATTGCCAAACACCGCAACGGTCCCACGAAGGACATAGTGGTGGCGTTCCAGGGCCACTACTCGAGGTTTGCGAACATGGCGGCCGACGCCGGTGGCGGCTTCTAAGCGCCGACCAGCGGCAGGCCGCTTCCGGCCAGCGCCGACCGCTTCCGACCAGCGGCAGGCCGCTTCAGGCCGCTTCCGGCCGTTACTGGCCACCCGCCCGCAGCAGGTGGTTGGGCAGCCTGTTCCCGGGTGCCCTTCCGCGGATCTCCAGCAGCTCACGGGCATGGGCGTGCAGCCGTTTGTCCTCCCCGGATACCGGAACCCATTGCGGGATCGGGACGGAGGTGCCATGTTCGTCGCGGGCTACCATAACCGTCAGGCAGTAAGTCGTGAGGTTCAGTTCGCGTCCCTTGGGATCCCCCGAGCGGACATGTACCGCAATGTGCATACCTTTGGTGCCGGTGTAGACCAGCCGCGCCTCCACCTCCACCACATGTCCGATCAGCAAGGGCCGGTAGAACCGGACCCCGCCGGAGAAGACGGCCACCGTGTCCATCCCGCAGTAGCGCGAGGCGCAGACGTAGGCCGCTTCGTCGATCCACTTCATGACGATGCCGCCGTGCACCTTACCGCCCCAGTTCACATCCGTGGGGGCCGCCATAAACCGGAGAATCACCTTCTCGGCGGTGCCCGCGCCGGTATATTCCTGTCCGTTCATGGCCTGGACGATGTCCTCGCGCACCCTGATCCGGGCCAGCGCATGGTCCCGTTGTTCGATTGCTTCCGGCGTTGTTGGCATAAACGGCGGCACCGGATTGGGTTTACCGTCCCCGCCGACGGCCACGAAGATCACCATGCACTGGCTGCGCATCGTCGCCGGGCCGCCCCTGGGGTCGCCCGAGGACACCACGGTGCGGATGTGCATCGAGGACCGGCCCGTGTAAACGATCGTGGCCTCGACTTCCACCATGTCCCCGCTGTTGACCGGATGCGCGAAGTGGATGTTGCCCACATAGGCCGTCACGCAATAGGACTTCGCCCAGCCGACGGCGGCGGCGTAGGCCGCCTTGTCCACCCACTCGAGCACGGTGCCGGCGTCGACCGAACCGCTATGGCCAACGTCGGTAGGCGCCGCAAGGAATCGCAGGGTCACGGCATTGCCGGCAGTCTTACTCATGCAAGTGAGTGTACTAACGGGCTGCGAAAACGCGGGTGGGAGCGGAAGCCGTTCAGCGCCGGCAGGGCCGTTAGGGTAGACCCGTGCCCACCCCCGCCCCGACTCCCGCCACCCTCCCGTCCCCGGCAGGCCGCAGGCGGGAAATCCTGCGCCTTGCGGTTCCGGCGTTCGGAGCCCTGATCGCCGAACCGATGTTCCTCCTCGCGGATTCGGCGATCGTGGGCCACCTCGGCGTGGCCCAGCTCGCCGGCGTTGGTCTGGCCTCCGCGGTGCTGCATACGGCGGTGGGACTCATGGTCTTCCTCGCTTACTCCACCACCCCGGCTGTGGCGCGGGCGATCGGCAACGGCCAGCTGCCCAAGGCCCTCGCGGCCGGGCGCGACGGCGTCTGGCTGGCACTGCTGCTGGGGCTCGTCCTGGCCGCTGCCGGCCTTTTTGCCGCCGAACCGCTTCTGGAGCTGATGGGGGCCCGGGATGAGGTGCGGATCTTCGCGGTGGACTACCTGCGCTGGTCCATGCCGGGACTCGTCGCGATGCTGCTGATCTTCGCGGGCACCGGGGTTTTGCGCGGTCTGCAGGACACCCGGACGCCGCTGGTGGTTGCCGCCGCCGGCTTCACGCTGAATATCGTGCTGAACCTCGTCCTGGTCTACGGGCTGCAGCTCTCCGTCACCGGCTCCGCGATCGGCACCAGCATCGCGCAGTGGGCCATGGCCCTGGTCTACGTGCTGACGGTCCGGCGCAAGGCCCGCACCCACGGCGTCTCCCTGCGGCCGGACTGGCGTGGCGTCCGGGCCCTGACCAGGGTGGGCTCCTGGCTGATGCTGCGCACGCTGAGCCTGCGCATCGGGATCCTCGCCACGGTCGTGGTGGTCACGGCGCAGGGGCCCGTAAACCTGGCGGCCCACCAGCTGGCGATGACCGTCTTTACGCTCCTGGCGTTCGCCCTGGACGCCCTGGCCATTGCGGCCCAGGCCCTGATCGGCAAGGAGCTTGGTGCGGCCCGCCCGGCCGCGGCACGCGAACTCACCGGCACCATGATCCGCTGGGGTCTCGGGTTTGGGGTGTTCACCGGGATCCTGCTGGCCGTCGCGGCGCCGTGGGCGGGACTGCTGTTCACGTCCGACGCCGAGGTCCGGGCGGCGCTCACGCTGGCGCTGTGGGCGCTTGCCGCCGGCCAGCCGATCGCCGGGTATGTTTTTGTCCTCGACGGTGTGCTGATCGGGGCAGGGGACGCGAAGTACCTGGCGATCGCCGGCGTCGTGAATCTGGCCTTATATCTGCCGCTGCTGCTGGCAGTCCGTTTCTCCGGGGTCGACGGCGGTGCGGGGCTGCTCTGGCTGTGGGCAGCCTTCTCGCTGGGGTACATGCTGGCGCGGGCGCTAACGCTCGGCCTCCGTGCGCGGACGGACCGATGGATGGTGCTCGGCGCGCACTGAGCCGTCCGGCCCGTCTGGCCCGTCCGGCCCGTCTGGCCCGTCTGGCCCGTCCGGCCCGCGGTTCAGTTCCCGGTGCGCAGCGGACCGGCTTCGCACTAAACTGGACGGGTGACTCTCCCCGCATCCCCTGACGCCTCCATCGCCACGCCCGCCGCGGCGGACCTCTGGAAGCCGGTGCTGGTCCGGGCTGCCATTGCGCTCGGCTTCGGCGCGCTGACCGTGTTCTGGGCGTCGCCCTCGACGGCAGGCATGGGCTGGGCCGGCGGTCTCTATCTGCTGGCCACCGGACTGGTGCTGATCTGGACTATCAGGAAGGCCGGTTTCGCCGGCACCTCCCGCGCCGGCAAGGTCCTCTCGGCCGCGGGTGCTGTGCTGATCGGGACCGGCGCGGCTGTCGCGCTGATCCCTTCCAATCTCGTCTTCGGCATCATTGCGGCGCTGGGTCTTGGCCTGGCCGCTGTCGCGGAACTGTCCCTCGGTGTTAGACTCCGCGGCCGGTCCGTGCTGGCGCGCGACTGGATCGCCGCCGGTGTGATCGGCGTCGGCACAGCGGTCTTGCTGCCGTTCTTTGTCGACCTCGGCCCGCACGCCCTGCTCGGCGTCGCCGGCGGCGGTGCCATCATCAGCGGCGTGCTGTGGACGCTGGCGGGGCTGTCGTTGCGGCACGATGAGCGGGGCGATTCCTCGGAGGCCGTAAACTAGTACCGACAGGTTCTACCTTGCGTAGAACGATTGCGGCATCACAACTGCCACGCCTTCCGGGCGTCGGCTGCAGGAGGAAAGCACCGTGGGACAGCAGAAATCCGGAGAACCGCGCAGCCTGCGCACCTCGGTCAAGGGACCACTCATGTTCTCCGCGTTCTGGGCTGTCGTGGCTTTCGTTGCCACCCTTATTTTCGCCTCCGGCGGCAGCGCCAAAACCCCCCGTTTTGACCTGGCCCTCACCGCGGCGGGTATCGCCTTCATCGTGATTCTGGTGGTACTGGCCATGCTGTCGATGGGCCACAAGCCCAACGCCGAACACCTGGGCAAGGGATCCGGCGTGAACCTGAGCTCCCGGAGCGGCGGCCACGGCGGCAGCCCGGCACAGCCCGGATCAGGCGCCGGCCCGGCCGACACCAACAGCGGCGGGACGCCCCGCGACGACATCCGCTAGGGGTCATTTTCTTTAGCTCGTCGGGGTCTGGGCGCGGTGGCCGGGCTCTGGGACATGCCCCGCGCCGGGGGCAGCGGATGGACATAGTGTCATTTTGCCCAGTCCCGGGTGCGAAGAATGGGCATGTCCCGCGCGGACTGGACAGCGGCCCAAGGGACATGCTCCGCGCCGGGGGCAGCGGGCGGACATAGTGTCATTTTGCCCAGTCCGGGGTGCGAAGAATGGGCATGTCCCGCTGGAGCGACAAGGTCCGGGCTGCGTCTGACCCCCGACGAACTAAAGAAAATGCCCGGATCAGGCGGCGGCCCGGCCGACACCAACAGCGGCGGGACGCCCCGCAACGAAATCCGGGCTAGCTTTGCGGATGCCGTCGCCCCCTTCCTCCCAGTGGCACTCCGACCCCGGCCGCCCCCGGGCGGCCGGGGTTGTCAGCGGGATCGGGTTCCTACTTGGACCAGGAAATCGGGTTCTTCAGGTAGGGGTTGTCGCCGTACTTGGCGTAGTTGAACCGGGAGTCTTCATATTCGACGCTTTTCACTTCGTCGCCGGTGGGCGCCAGGAACACCTGGCAGGACACCATGCTGCTGCCCGCCACCAGGCTCAGCGAATCACCGGTGCCCGTCGTTGCGAAGCGTGTGCTCTTGCACTGGTCGAAGGCGCCGAAGACAATGAGCGACTGGGCGTCGGAACCGTCCTTGAGCTGGGCAGTGACTTTAGGCTCGCTGATGCTGACGGCAGCCTTGCTGATGCTGTCCATCCGGTGCGTAACCGAGACGTAATACGGGGTTTGGCCGGCGTACTTGGCCGCGTCCTTGAACTTGGCCAAATCGGCCTCGGTGCCGGCCACCACGCTGGTCAGGGCGGAGGTGAAAACGGCTTCCACATACTTCGGGTCGGCCGCGTCCTTGCCCGTGTTGCTGTGGGTAACGGCGGTTTCGCCGCCCTTGAGTTTCGTTCCCGGAGCGGTGAGCTTGCCGTCTGCCGCCGCCGGAGCCGACGATGCCGTTGCGCTCGAGGCAGGGTTGGCACTTGAACTTGAGCTGGCCGAGGGCGAGGCCGGCTCCGGTGTACCGCTGGCAGCGGGTGAGGTGCCACCCCCGCCACAACCCATCAGTCCAACTGCCAAGATTCCGGTGATCCCCAGTGCTGCCGTGACTTTTTGAAGCTGTGGACGCTGTGCCATGTGAAGGTATATCCCTAGATCGGGTTTCGCCGGCCTGATGGCTTCGCGAATAATTCCAGTCTATGGGGAATTCCGGCCGCGGCGCCTCCGCGGCGCTCCGCAGTCCATGGATGTGACTCTCCCCAAAAAGGCGGCCCAAGAGGCAGCTCAGGAGGCGGCCTTGCGTGCGCGGTAGGCGGCAACATGCACGCGGTTTGCGCAGTTGCCGGTATCGCAATAGCGTTTCGAGTGGTTCCGGCTGAGATCCAGCACTACGGCGTCGCAGTCCTCCGCCGCGCACACCAGCATCCGGTCCATTTCCCTGCTGCGGATCACGTCGACGAGAGCCATGGCCGCCTCGGTGCTCATCCGGTCCGCCAGCGGCGCCTCCGGGGCGGTGGCGTGCAGATGCCAGTCCCATTCATCGTGTTGCACCAGTTGGGGGAGGGCTCTGGCCTCCCGCAGCAGCCGGTTCACGGTGTCGACGGCGGCGCCCTCGTCCGCAAGCCAGAGCTCGGCCAGTTCGCCCCGGAGGCGGTGCACGCTGGCCAGTTCGGCCGCGTCACGGGTCCTGGAGCCGGTAAAGCCTTCGGCGCTGAGGAAGTGGTCCAGGGCCGCCGTCGATTCGAGCTGTTCGAAGCCGTTGGCCGCGCTGTTGATGAGGTTGACCACGGAACGCAGGGCAACTTCCGTGTCAGGGGTAAAAACCATCTTGACTCCTTACATGGCCGCGGCGTAGTGTCATGACCATAACCCTACTTTACTCCTGACAGGAGGCACTCCGTGTCTGCCGCACGCCGTCCCGCCGAAGTACCGGCCACCAACCTTGCCGGAAACCGTGCCTCAACGTCCGGTGCCGGGACGCCCGGCGCGGCCTCGGGGTTCATGGCCTCGGGCCTCGGCGTTGCCCTGTTCTCTTCCGCTGTCTTCGGCCTGTCCGGTTCGTTCGCCAAGGCGCTGCTGGAAACGGGCTGGACCCCCGGTGCCGCGGTCACAGCCCGGCTGACGGGCGCGGCGTTGATCCTGGCCATCCCCGCCATTCCCGCTTTGCGCGGCCGCTGGCACCAGCTCAAGGACAACTGGCTCACCATCCTGCTCTTCGGCCTGGTGGGCGTCGCCGCCTGTCAGTTGTTCTACTTCAACGCCGTGTCCAGGCTCTCGGTCGGCGTCGCACTACTGTTGGAATACTTGGCCCCGGTCATCATCGTGCTGTGGCTCTGGGCCGCCAGCCGGAAACGCCCGCGGCCGCTGACCATCGCCGGAACCCTGCTGTCCCTGGGCGGCCTGGTCCTGGTCCTGGACCTCACCGGGGCGGTCAAAATCGACGTCATCGGTGTGCTGTGGGGCATGGCGGCGGCCGTCTGCCTGGCCATCTACTTCTTCATCACCGCCAGGGAAAACGACACCCTCCCGCCGATCGTCCTGGCCTCCGGCGGCCTTCTGACAGGTGCCGTTGTGATGTGGCTTGCCGCGGCAAGCGGTCTGCTGCCGATGGCGTTCAGCACCGCTGACACTCGCCTTGGCCTGTTTGTCACACCCTGGTGGGTGCCCCTGGGCGGACTGGTGGTACTGGCCACCGTGCTGGCCTACGTCTCCGGCATCATGGCCGCGCGTGCTCTCGGTTCAAAGGTGGCGTCCTTTGTCTCCCTCACCGAGGTCCTGTTTGCGGTCATCTGGGCCTGGCTGCTGCTCGGCGAACTGCCCGGCCCCGTCCAGCTCCTGGGTGGGCTGCTGATCGTCGGCGGGGTGGTGCTGGTGCGGGTGGACGAGCTGCGGACCCCCGGTCCGGGCGGTGCGGCCCTGCTGACGCCGGCGTTGGACCACGCGAACGACGTCGAACCCGTTCCGTAGCCGGCATAAAAGCGCTGGCCCGACGCGTGGTGCGTCCGGGCCAAGCGGCGAAAAGATGCTGTCCTGCTCGGGGCCGACTAGCGGTCATTTTCGTTAGTTCGTCGGGGGTCTTGGCCCGGGGGCCGGGAGGGCACAGCTCAGGGACGTTCCCCGCGCCGGGGTGCGCGGATGGGAACAGTCCCGTTGTGCCCGGTCCCGGGTGCGAAGAATGGACATGTCCTCCCGCGGCGCGAAAAGCGCCAGATTCCAAGCCGCCGGACCCGCCCAAAGCCGGACCGGACCAGCCCAACGCGACGGGCCGCGACGTTCCTGCCCAGTTACTTCGGCGCCCGGCACCACGAGCCCGCGGGAATCCGGGCCTTCCCTGGGCCGAAAGGAGGCGTGGCGGCAGGTAACCGGGAAGGAGCGCCGCAAACGGCCACCTGCGTCCGGCCAGGCCAACGAAAATACCCAACGGACGGGACGTGCCCGCCGGACTGGACTCCGTGCCAACGGACATGCCCCGCGCCCGGGCCGGCCGGTGGACATAGTCCCATTCTGCCCAGTCCCGGGGGCAGAGAATGGGCATGTCCCGCTGGACTGGACTCCGTGCCAACGGACATGCCCCGCGCCCGGGCCGGCCGGTGGACATAGTCCCATTCTGCCCAGTCCCGGGGGCAAAGAATGGGCATGTCCCCCCGGCGCTAAAGTGTCCTGGCGCTGCCTGAACCCGCGACGAACTAACGAAAATGCCGACTAGCGCGAGGCGCTCTCCTGCTCGGACGCGTTGCGGCTGGCCTGCTTGCCGGCCTCCTGCAGCGCCTGCGAGACCTTCGCCAGCGACGCGGTGTGCTGGCCGTTCCACTCGCTGCGGAACTAGTCCGCGTCCGGACCTTTCCAGTCGGTGCCCTCGAGCACCTTGGTCAGCAGCGACTTCTGCTTGTCGATCTCCGACGAACCCGTCTGCAGCTTCGTCCCAAGTGTCTTGAGTTGAGCAATGTCTGCGCCCCAAATAGCTATGCGATCTCCCCTTACCCGGATCCGATCATCCTCGGCATCCCCAGCGGCCCCCGGCTTCTCGGGAAGGTCCATTGCCCTGAACCTACCGCGCCCGGAAAAAACCTGTCGATGGGCACCGCTCCCCATATCCGCCGTCGGACCGGCTACTTGCCGAAGCTGCGCAGCCGGAGGGAGTTTGCCACCACCAGAACGGAACTGGCAGCCATCGCGGCACCGGCGATCATCGGGTTGAGCAGGCCCAGGGCCGCCACCGGGATCCCGACGGCGTTGTAGAAGAAGGCCCAGAAGAGGTTGGTCTTGATTGTGGCGAGCGTCCGGCGGGAGAGCTCGATGGCCTGGGCCACCTGCCCGAGGTCGTTGCCCATGACCGTGAGGTCGGCCGCTTCGATCGCGACGTCGGTTCCGGAGCCCATCGCGATGCCCAGATCCGCCTGCGCCAGCGCCGCGGCGTCGTTCACGCCGTCGCCGGCCATGGCCACGGTGGCGCCGGCGGCCTGCAGCTGACGTACGGCCTCGACCTTGCCCTCCGGCAGTACGCCGGCAAACACGTCCTCCGGAGCGATGCCGACGGCGGCGGCCACCTGGGCGGCCACCGCGGCGTTGTCCCCGGTCAACAGGATCGGCCGGAGCCCGAGCTTCCGGAGCCGGGCGATCGCCGCGGCCGAGCCGGGTTTGAGAGTGTCCCGCAGGCTGATGATGCCGGCCGGTTCCCCGTCCACGGCAAGCCAGATGGCGGTGGCGCCGGATTCCTCGGCGCGCCGGAGCATCTCCAGCCGGCCGGGAGCCAGGGCGATTCCGTTCTCCTGCAGCCAGCCGGTCCGGCCGGCGGTCACGAGCCGGCCCTCAACGGTGCCCCGGACCCCGCCGCCCGGTGCTGAGCGGAAGCCGGCGACGGCGGGAAGCTGGCCGGCGTCGTGCTGGCCGGATTCTGCCGAGAGCGCCGCCGCGGCGATGGCGCGGGCGATGGGATGCTCGGAAGCGGCCTCCACGGCACCGGCGAGGCGCAGGATCTCGGACTCACCGAAGGAACCGAACGCGTCGGTGCCGTCCACTGAGAGGTGCCCGGTGGTCACGGTGCCGGTCTTGTCCAGCAGTATGGTGTCCACCGTCCGGGTGTCCTCAAGGACCTGCGGGCCCTTGATAAGGATGCCGAGCTGGGCGCCCCGGCCGGTCCCGGTGAGGAGACCCACCGGGGTGGCGAGGCCCAGCGCGCAGGGGCACGCGATGACCAGGACAGCGACGGCGGCCGTGAACGCCGTGCGGAGCTCGGCATCGCTGATGACCGGGCCTGCCGCGAGCAGCCAGGCGCCGAAGGTGAGGGCGGCGATAACGAGAACCACCGGGACGAAGACGGCGCTGATGCGGTCCGCCAGGCGTGCGATCGGAGCCTTGCCGGTCTGCGCCTGGGAGACCAGCCGGCCCATCTGGGCCAGGGTGGTCTCGGAACCGACGCGGGTGGCGCGGACCAGAAGCCGGCCGGAGGTGTTGATGGTGGCGCCTGTGACGGGGCTGTCCGGGCCGACTTCCACCGGTACCGATTCGCCCGTCACGAGGGAGGCATCGACTGCGGAGGAACCCTCGACGACGACGCCGTCAGTGGCGATTTTCTCACCGGGGCGGACCACAACCACATCGCCCACCACCAGCTGCCCGGCCGGCACCTGGTATTCCTTGCCGTCGCGGAGCACAGTGGCGTCTTTAGCACCCAGGTCCAGCAGCGCCTTGAGGGCATCGCCCGCTTTCTGCTTGGCGTTGGCCTCCAGATAGCGTCCCAGCAGCAGGAATGTGGTGACGACGGCGGCGACCTCGAAGTAGAGCCCGCCGGAGCCCATGCCCTCCATCCCTTCCATTCCCCGCAGGTGGTCGGTCATCCGCGGGTCCTCGATGAGCTGCCAGGCCGAGAAGACGTACGCCGCGGTCACGCCGATGGAGACCAGCGTGTCCATGGTGGAGGCGAAGTGCCGTGCGTTCACGGCGGCAGCCCGGTGGAACGGCCACGCCGCCCAGCTGACCACCGGCAAGGCCAGGGCAGCTGCCACCCAGCCCCAGTTGGCGAACTGGAAGGCCGGGAACATCGAAATCAGGAAGATCGGGACCGTGAGAACCGCGGCCACGATCAGGCGCGGGCGGAGCTTGGCTGCCGCCGCGGACGCCGGGTGGTCACCAGTGTGGGGGGCGCTGCGCACCGCCGGTCCGCCATGCTCGGCATGCTCGCTCGTGCCTCGCTTAGACGCATGCTGCCGCATGCCGGCACCGGCGGCGCTCCCGGACAGCTCACCTCCGCGGATGGTGGCTTTGTAGCCGGCCGCGGCTACCGTGGCCGTGATTTGCTCGTCCGTGATGTCCCCGGGGACGGTAACGCTGGCCGATTCGAGCGGCAGGTTGACCGAGGCCTGGACGCCACCGAGCTTTCCGAGCTTGCGTTCGACCCGGCCGACGCAGGAGGCGCAGGTCATGCCCTCGATGTCGAGTTCGATCACGCGGCTTCCGGGCTGGTCCAGCAGTTGTTCGTTACTCAAGGTGTTTCCTGTCTGTTCCGGTGCTGTGCGCTGCCTGGCGACGGTCTGTGGAGACGGTGCTCAGGCTTCGTTGGCCACCACCATGTAGCCAGCTTCGGCAACGGCTTCGCCGATCTCCGAGGAGGACAGCGCCCCGGTGGAGGTGATGGTGACGGTGGAGATGCCGCCGGAGTTGAGGTCGACGTCGACCTTCTCGACGCCGGCGAGGGACTCGAGCTCTTCGCTGACGGAGGAGACGCAGTGGCCGCAGGTCATGCCGGATACGCTGACGGAAGTAGAAACGGTGTCCATGGCTTGCTCCTTGTTGGTGGGCTGCTGGTGGTTCCGCAGCCCGATCGTGTGGTGAGTGGTGTTGCCGCTACCGCAGCAGGCGCCCGATGGCATCGGTGGCCTCCTTGACCTTGAAGTCGATGGCTTCCGCACGGAGTGCGGGATCCGGCTCGGACGCTGCACCGACGACGCAGTGACCGATGTGTTCTTCCACCAGCCCCAGGCTAACGGCGTGCAGGGCCTTGGTGACGGCGGCGACCTGGGTGAGGATGTCGATGCAGTACTTGTCGTCGTCAACCATCCGGGCAATGCCCCGCACCTGCCCCTCAATCCGTTTGAGCCGCCGCAAGTACGCCTCTTTGTTGGCGGCGTAGCCGTGCTGCTGATGCTCCGCCTCTGCCGGCACCATAACAGGGATCTCAGACTTATTCATACCCTCAACATATACCCCCTAGGGGTATGACGCAAGTACCCGGAGGGGGTATCTGCGGCCGGTGGTTGAGGAAAGCGGTCCGGACATTAAAGAGCTCCGGAGTGCGTTATTGGGGGATACGCACTCCGGAGCAGCAGTTGGGCAGGCCTCCTGGCGGCCTACGATCTTCAGCTTACTAGCCGGTAGTGGAGTAAAGCCAGCACCCCGGATAAGTTCTTTCACTTTACTTTTCCGCCGAATTCTCCTGCCTGGGCCGCCGTTCCAGCGGTGCGGTCACGTGCCGCGGCGTGTCCGGTGATGGACCGCAGCCCGGACCGGCACGATCAGGATCGGGCGCTCCTGGTGGTGGCTGAGCCACGCGGCCACGGAGCCGTTGAGTGCGGCGCTAATCCGGTGTCCGAGGCCCGGTTCGGGAGTTCCCACGATGATCATCGCAGCCCCGGTGTCCGCGGCCAGTCTACCCAGTGCCCGGGCCGGATCGCCGGCGAGAATCCGCAGCGTCCAGTTGATCCCGGGGCCGCCGCAGGCCGTCCCGATGGCGGACCGCAGCTCCTGCGTCACCGCTTTGATTTCGGCGTTGTCTGTTTCCGGGTGCAGTGAAAGCCGGTGCGCGGACCGGGCCGGATCCCACTCCACAAGGTAGCTCGCCTCGTCCACGAACGCGCAGATCAGCGGGACGCCGAGATGGCCGGCAAGGGCTGCGGCAGTCTGCAGCACCTCGGGACTCTGTCCTGGAAGCACGCCGGCGACGAGGGGCGGCGTGCCGCTGAAACTATCTGCAGACATAGTCAATTGTTTCCCCGGCTCACCGGCTTGAACAGGGCCTTACTTCCCGGGGGGCCACGGCTTGTCCGGGCAGCCTTCCGGCCGGGTCGTTGTTGAGCCTTCGCGGGAACGGTCGAGGGCCAGCCCGGCGGGGATCGCTCAGTGAAGCACAACACTGTTGCCATTGACCACCAACGCCTGACCGTCGCGAAGGGCCCAATAGGGCTTGCGCTCCTGGGTGTAAGCGGCAGCCACCCGGGTTAGGGCCTCGCTCTCGGGGTGACCCGGAGATCCAAGGTGGGGCACGACGGATCGATCCAGGATGCTGAGGCCCTCAAATTCGACGGCCCCATACATGGACAAGGCATCCTCCGTTGAGTCACATTCTTCGAGGCCCAACAGGCTCGGGGCGAGGACGCACACCCCCGCACTGAAGCCGGCGTAGACCAGTTCATCCGCTCTGAGACGATCCTTAATGAGCGCGTCGGCCCCCGATCGCGCCAGAGCCGCCCGGAGCATGAAGACATTGCCGCCCCGAACCCGAAGAAAGTCAGGTTGGCCAAACTTCACAGAAAGGCTCTCGGCATCGTGCTCCCGAAGGTCGAGCTCACGCGCTGCGAGCCCAATGCCCTCGAGATTCACCATCTGACGTTCTGTCTCCAGCCGCCGCACCTCAGGATCGGCCCCGTCGACAGCGTTCATGATGACCCACCCGCGCCGACGCCCCCGGACCATGCCCGTGAACATTTCGGGATGGTCACCAAGCTGGTACGACGACAGATAGAGGCGCATGAAGTCATTGTCCCGGCTCTCGCGCACGAAAGTAGGAGCCCGCGTGCTTGTTAGAGGTTTCGTCAGCGGATGCTCTATCAGCGCAGCGTTCAGAGGTTCAGTGCAGACAACACCCTCGCATGCAGCAGTTGGTACTCGCTGACGTACTCTCGTGGCCCTCCTGATGGCCGGACGACGACGCGGGACTCCCCAATGATGCGGTGACTTCTGAATTGCTCTCTCGGGAGGTCGATTTCGAAACCGCCCGGGAATCGGTTCCAGTAATGGACTTCGTCGTCCACATTGCCGCGACAGCCTATCGAGGGCCCCCGCCCGGTCTGGTCGACTGTGAGTGTCAGCCCGGAATGGCGCTATGGCGCAGCTTGAAAGGGTGGTTTGCCGCTCCTGCCGAACTCGCCCGGGAACCCGGCTGTGCCTGTTATCCATCGTCAAGGGCTCCGACGGCGGTGAGTCCTGCGTCTGCGATCTCACCGAGCCGCTTGGCCTTGGCCAGCCCAGAGTCTCCCATCACCTGAGGATCCTCGTCGACGCAGGCCTGCTGAACCGCGAGAAGCGGGGCACCTGGGCCTACTACTCCCTCGTGCCCGGCGCACTGGAGCGGACCGCCGAGGTTCTGACCGGGCTGTTATGCCCCGGATCCGGCCTGGGCGACGGCTCTTGAACCCACGCCTGACCCGGCCTAACGTTGGAGAACTAGGGAAAGGGTGACCGCGGTGGAAATCTTCATGTGGTGGCTGGATCTGGATCTGGCAAGCAAGGAGTGGCTGCGGGAGAACCTGCGCGCCGCGGAACTTCCGCTGCCGGTTCTGCAGGGCATTGCGGAGGCCGGCGGCCCCCACCCGGACAATGTGGCCGGGGTCTTGACTGACGCCGACTGGGACTTCATCGAGACGCAGTCCGAATTCGTGGACTGACCGCGCCCGGCAGACAAACAGGAAGCAAGAAAGCATTGCGGCCTTCGGGCCGGGGTGGTTGCATGGGGGCCATGGCTACTGCAGAGAGTTACGTCCTGGCGATCGGAACCAAGAAAGGGCTCTGGCTGGCAACCAGCCCGGACCGCAAAGACTGGTCCCTTTCCGGCCCGCATTTCCTGATGAGCGAAATCCCCAGCATCGGCATCGACACCCGCGACGGCCGGACCCGGATCCTTGTTGGCGTCCGGTCCGAGCACTGGGGCCCGACGGTCTTCCACTCCGATGACCTGGGAAAAACGTGGAACGAGCCCGAGCACGGCGCCATCCGTTTCCCCGAGGGCACCGATGCCGCCTTGGAGCGCGTCTGGCAGATCCATCCCGATACCGAATCCCGCCCGGGCGTGGTCTGGGCCGGCTGCGAGCCGATCTCAGTCTGGAAGTCGACCGACGGCGGCGAACACTTCGAACTCAATCGCGGGCTCTGGGACCACCCGCACCGCACCGAGTGGGGTGCCGGCTACGGCGGCGCCGCGGCGCACTCGATCGTCGTCGATCCCTCGGGCGAGAGAGTGCACGTGGCCATGAGTACCGGCGGGGTCTACCGCTCGCTCGACGGCGGCACGTCCTGGGAGCCCCGCAACAACGGGATCTCCGCATACTTCATGCCCGATCCGAATCCGGAATTCGGCCAGTGCGTCCACAAAATCGCGGCCGACGCCGCCGTCGCCGGCCGTCTCTATGCGCAGAACCACCACGGCGTCTATCGCAGCGATGACGATGCCGAGCACTGGGATTCGATCGCCGAGGGGCTGCCCGCGGACTTCGGCTTTGTGATGCTCACGCACCTGCGCCGGGCGGGTACTGCCTGGGTGATCCCGCTCAAAGCCGACGGCGAGCGTATCCCGCCGGACGGCAAACTGGCGGTCCATCGGACCGATGACGCCGGCAGGACGTGGAAGCGGCTGGACGACGGACTGCCGGACTCCGAGTTCAACTCCGTGCTCCGCGACGCCGCGTGTGTTGATGCCGCGGAGCCGGCCGGCGTGTACTTCGGAACGCGCGGCGGATGCGTCTACGCAAGTGCCGATGAAGGCGAACACTTCGCCGAGATCGCTGCGCACCTGCCCGACGTTTTGTGTGTCCGTGCCGCGGCCGTGCGGTCTGCGCGGGTGCCGGACGCCGTGACCGCCACCGCCATGAACGCCTGAGCGCTTTTATGACTGATATCTCTGTGTTGCTGCCCAGCGTGCTTCAGCCGCTCGCCGGCGGGCAATCCATCCTGACTTCGCCCGCCGACGGGGCGGTGACCGTGGAGAGAGTGCTGGACTCGGTGACCGGGGACCACCCGGCACTGTCGAGGCGGCTGCGGGACGAGACCGGGGCGGTCCGACGCTACGTGAACATATACGTCAACGGGAATGAAATCCGCCGGCTCCAGGGCCTCGCCACCAAAGTGGTGCCGGGCCAGGAGATCCTGATCCTTCAGTCGGTCGCAGGAGGCTGACGGCCTCAGGCGACGCGCCAGAGGGTGCACTCGTCCGTGTCGATAGCCTTGCGCAGTCCGGATTGCCGGTCCATGATCCACACGACGCCGATGCCGGGTGCGGTTTCCCGAACGATGCCGCGGTGGATCACGACGTTGTCGTAGTCGCGGCCCACCTTCAGGCGGGCTTCGATCTCGTCGCCGCGGTGCAGTTGGCCCAGGGCGCGGATACGGGTCACATGGGCTTTGGCGTCTTTCACCATGACGGGGCCTCCTGGACTGGAGCTGGTGCCTGCTCTTGCCGGCACCTCCAGTGTCCTGCGTCAATGTTGCGGCGGCGTTTCGGCGCGGTAAGCGGCGGGTAAGGTTTGCGTGCCGGCACGATGCGGTGGACCGGGACTCAAGGAGAGCCCTACGGGTGGGCTCTGGCGGGCAGCGGCCTGCGGGACCAGAATGGGCCTATGCGACTGCCGCTGATGCCCCCGATCGCGCCGATGCTGGCGAAGGCCGTGAGTTCCCTGCCCGAGGGAGCCATGCTGTTCGAGCCGAAGTGGGACGGCTTCCGGTCCATCATCTTCCGCGACGGCGAGGACGTGGAGATCGGCAGCCGCAACGGCAAACCCCTTACCCGTTACTTCCCGGAACTCGTCGAGGCCCTGAAGCTAAACCTCCCGCCGCGCTGTGTGCTCGACGGCGAGATCATCCTGCTCGGAGCCGCGGGGGACCGGCTCGACTTCGACGGGCTTCAGCAGCGGATCCATCCCGCCGCGAGCAGGGTCCGCCTGCTGGCCGAACAGACTCCGGCGAGCTTTGTCGCATTCGATTTGCTGGCCCTCGACGACGAGGACCTCACCGCGCGTGCCTTCGCCGAGCGGCGGGCCGCGCTGGAGCAGGTCCTCGCCGGCAGTGCCGCGCCGATCCATCTGACGGCAGCGACCGAGGACCGGGAGACTGCCGGGAAGTGGTTTCGCCAGTTTGAAGGGGCAGGCCTTGACGGGATCGTCGCCAAAGCGCTGGACGGGCCGTACCAGCCGGACAAGCGCGCGATGTTCAAGATCAAGCATGAACGCACCGCGGACTGCGTTCTCGCCGGATACCGAGTGCACACGAGCGGGCCGGACCGGATCGGATCGCTGCTCCTGGGACTCTACGACGACGGCGGCGTACTCGCCCACGCGGGGGTCGCGGGCGCCTTTCCGCTGCAGCGGCGGAAAGAACTCTTCGAGGAACTCCAGCCGCTCGTGACCGGCTTCGAGGGGCACCCCTGGGCCTGGGCCCGGCAGGAGGAGGGGGCCCGGACGCCGCGCAATGCCGAGGGCAGCCGGTGGAGCGGGGGCAAGGACCTCTCCTTCACCCCGCTCCGGCCGGAACGCGTCGTCGAAGTGAAATACGACCACATGGAAGGCGAGCGGTTCCGCCACACCACGCAGTTCGTGCGGTGGCGGCCGGACCGGGATCCGCGCTCCTGCACCTACGGACAGCTCGAGGAACCGGTCAGCTACGATCTGGCCGCAGTGCTGGGGACCGGCAGGGACTGACCCGATGGTGCGCCCGGTCCGTTCGGCGCGTCAGGCGGCAGTGGCCACCGCAGGACTCGTCTCAGCCGATCCCGTCTTCGCTGATCTCTCCGGAGGTCGCTGGCAGTCAGCTGTCGCTGTCCGGAACCGGGGCCGTCGACACGGTGATAGTGACCCCGGTGGAGTCGTCACGGATCTTGAGATGCAGATCCCTGCCCACCAGCGTGGCGTGGATGTCCTCGCTGTCCTCAGGGGCGAGCTGCTCAGCCAGCCGGGTGACCGCCAGTGACATCGCCCTGCCCCAGTCATGGGGATCCATGCTGGACGCCTCCGCCTCGGCCGAGTAGTTCTCCTGTGGTTCGGTCATGTGCCCCCTCTTCCCGCGCCTGGAGCGCGCCTGCCGGGGAAATCCCAACAGGTTCCGGCCGGCTATCAATCACCGGGCGCCATGCTCCAGAACATAAGCATGGCCAGTTTACTGACCGGGCGGCTCAACGTCCATGATCGGGGGCCCGGCTGCGGAAGTTCGCTGTGGAGGTTACGCCGCGAGTCCGGCTAGGATTTCAGTCTGGGCCACTTCCCGCCCCCTTGCCCCGAAGGACGCCATGTCAGAGAACACTCCTGCACCTGATAGCCAAACCGCGCCAGCAAGAACAACGGCGCCTGACAGCACAACACAGGCGCGGCGCGCCGCCGTGATCATCAACCCGATGAAATCCTCGGGGGAAGACTTCAAGGCAGCCTTCCACCGCCTGTGCGAGGACGAAGGCTGGGCCGAGCCGCTCTGGCTGGAGACCACCGCAGAGGACACCGGCCTCGGCCAGGCGCGCCAGGCCCTGGAGGCGGGAGCCGAGGTCGTCATTGCCGCCGGCGGCGACGGCACGGTCCGCTGCGTGGCCGAGGTCCTCGCGGGCACCGGCACCCCGATGGGCCTCGTGCCGCTGGGGACCGGCAACCTGCTGGCGCGCAACCTCGGGATCGACATCACGGATCCGATGGCGGCCAGCCGCGACGTCCTCAACGGCACGGACGCCACCGTGGACGTGGTGAAGGCTGTCCTGGACCATTCTGGGGACGAACAGCTCTTCCTGGTGATGGCCGGGCTCGGCTATGACGCGGCCATTATGGCGAACACTGTGGATGAGCTCAAGGACCGGGTGGGCTGGCTCGCGTACGTTGAGGCCGGCATCCGGCACCTGCCGGGGAAACCCGTGAGGGCGAAAATCAGCATCGACGGGCAGCCTGAGGTACGCCGCCGGATCCGCAGTGTCATGGTGGGCAATTGCGGCAAGATCATGGGCGGCGTGGAAATTTTCCCCGGCGCAAAGGTCGACGACGGCATCCTCGACGTCGTGATCCTGGCCCCCGCCGGGAGATTCGGCTGGCTGAAGGTGATTGCCGGCGTGTTCGGCCGGAAGAACAACAAAAACAAGTCCGTGGAATACCTCACCGGTAAATCCGCAGAAATCACCCTCGACCACAAGCAGGAATTCCAGCTCGACGGCGACCACCTGGGCAAGGCCCAACACCTGAAAGTCACCGTGGAGCACAACGCCCTGACCCTCCGGATGACCGCCCCGAGCGTGTAGAGCCCGGTCACGCCCGGGTCCAACGGCACTGTCCCGCCGGCGGTCCAGCCGGAAAGCTAGTCTGGACACGTCGGCGCAGAGCATCGGCGTACAGCGATGCATGGGGGAGCGCCGATGGAAGTGGTACAGACACGAATCAAGGACGTCCTGGCCGTTGCAGGGCTCGTCAAGCGCTACGGCGACCTGACCGCGGTCGACGGCGTCTCGTTCCATATCCGCGGCGGCGAAACCTTCGGGCTGCTGGGCCCCAACGGCGCCGGAAAAACCACCATCATCTCCATGGTGGCGGGCCTGATCCCCGCCAGCTCCGGCACGGTGAGCGTCGCGGGCCGGGACATGACCCCGACCGAAACCGCGGCCAAGCGGAACATCGGTCTCGTCCCCCAGGACCTGGCCATCTACCCGGACCTGACCGCGCGGGAGAACCTGTTGTTCTTTGGGCGGCTGCAGGGACTGACGGGCAAGGAACTCACCCGGCGCTGCAACGAGGTGCTTGAACTGATCGGCCTGAGCGACAGGGCAGGGGACCTGACCAAAAAATACTCGGGCGGCATGAAGCGCCGGTTGAACATCGGCATCGGCCTGCTCCACCGGCCCGCCCTCCTGATCCTGGACGAACCGACAGTGGGGGTAGATCCGCAGTCCCGCAACGCCATCCTGGAATCCGTGGAAAAACTCTCCGTGGAAGGCATGGCGGTCCTGTACACCACCCACTACATGGAGGAAGCGGAGCGGCTGTGCGACCGGATCGCAATCATTGATGAGGGCCGGATCAAGGCCGAAGGCACCCGGGAGCAGCTGATCCGGCTCACCGGCGGCGTGGACCGGATCAAGCTTCACGGCGGCGGCAATACCGCACGCGCGGCCGATGCCCTCCGCGGGCTGCCTGCCGTGCAGCATGTAGACAGCGACGGCGCCGGCCTGGAGCTCACGGTCAGCGACGGGCCCACCGCCCTCGCCGGCATCGTGACGGGAGCCGGGGACGCCGGAATGTCCGTGACCTCCGTGGAAATCGTCCGGCCCGACCTTGAATCGGTCTTCCTGCACCTGACCGGCAAGGCGCTGAGGGACTGAGATGCGCGGGCTGTGGACCATGGTGGCAAGTGATGTGCGCCAGCGCATCCGGGACAAATCCGTCATCATCTTCTCCCTCGTCGTCCCGCTCGCCCTGATGGGCGTGCTGAGCCTCCTCTTCGGCGGACTCGGCGATGACACAGCGGGCCTTCAGCCGGCCACCGTCGTCGCCAGCGCGGACGACGCCGACCAGCTGGGGGCCGCGCTGCTAGGCGCCGTCGATTCGCTCGAGACCATGGACGTCACGGTCAAAAGGGTGCCCGCCACCGAGGTCCGCAGCGAGACCCAGTCCAGCGGGGCTGACCTCGGCATCATCGTCCCAGACGGCTTCAGCGCCGCCGTGCTGTCCGGGCAGCCGGCGGCCGTAAGGCTCGTCGAAGGCAACGGCGCCAGTCTGGAGACGAGCGTGCTCATTTCCGTGGTCCAGGGCGTAGTGGACCAGTTCGCTGCCGGAACAGTCACGGCATCCGCCGCCGGCATCTCAGGGCTTCCGCCGCAGGAGCTCGCGGCCCTGGCCCAACGGGCGGCGGCCGGCGCGCCGCTGATCACGCTGGCCGAAGGGCAGGCGGCCGCCGGGCAGCTCTCGCTCCGCGGCACCCTGGTGGCCGGCCAGGCCGGGCTGTTCCTGATGTTCACGGTCGGGTTCGGCGTACTGGGGCTGCTGGCGGAGCGCGAACAGGGGACCCTGGCCCGCCTGCGGTCGATGCCGATCAGCGCCGGTACCGTGGTCACGGCCAAGGCCTGCACCGGCTTCGTCCTCGGCGTCGTGGCCACCACGGTGCTGCTCACCGCCGGTTCCGTGCTTTTCGGCGTCTCCTTCGGCTCCCCGCTGGTGGTGGCCGCCCTGATTCTCAGCGTCGTAGCGGCAGCGACCAGCCTGACGTTCATCGTCGCGCGCCTGGTCCGGACGGCGGAGCAGGCCAACGTGGCCCAATCCATCCTGGCGATGGTGCTCGGCATCGCCGGCGGCGCGTTCTTCCCGGTCCAGGGCACCGGCTTCGCCGCGACGCTCCTTGACCTGAACCCCATCGGGGCGTTCATCCGCGGCCTCGGCATCTCGGCCGGCGGCGGCAACCTCGCCGACGTCGTGGCGCCGATAGGAGTGATGCTGGTTTTCGCGGTGGCCGGGACCCTCCTCTCCCGCGTCCTGCCGGACCGGGGAGCGCAGGCATGAGCGCCATCCTGGCGATCGCCGGCGTCGAACTGCGACGGTTCCTGCGCGACAAATCCAACATCTTTTTTGTGTTCATCTTTCCTCTTGTCCTGATCCTGCTGCTTGGCTCGCAGTTCGGCGCCGGCAGCGGCCAGGCCCGCGTGGGCATCTCCGGCCCGGGCGGCGCGCTCCCGCACGCCCTGGCCGCCAAGCTGGCTGCCTCCGGCACCGAGGTCATCTTCGCCGATGCGGACACCGTCCGGGCGGAGCTCAGCCGCGGACGCACCGACGTGGGGCTGTTCATCGACGGCGCCGCTGCGGCGGACTTCGACGCCGGCCGGCCGGCCGGGCTCGCCGTCGTGATGGCCTCCCAGCCGTCCGCGCAGGCCGTCATGCAGGAGGTACGCACCGCCGTGCAGGCCGTGAGCATGGAACAGGGCCAGCTCGCGGCCCTGACCGGCGCCGGAATCCCGGCCGGCCAGGCGAAGGACGCCCTGGACCGTGCCAGGCAGCTGGCCGTGGTGCCGACGGTGGAGATCACGGACACCAACGAGATTTCGCAGGAGTTCCGGGGCCTGGGCCGGTTCGATCTGGGCGCCTCGCAGCAGCTGCTGCTGTTTGTGTTCCTCAGCTCGCTCACCGGCGCGGCAACGCTGATCCAGGCCCGGCGGTTCGGTGTGGTGGGCCGGGTCATGGCCGCACCCGTTTCCAGCGGGCAGACCGTGGCGGGGCAGGCGCTGGGACGGTTCGCCATTGCCCTGGTCCAGGGCGCCTACATCATGATCGGCACAGCAGTGCTCTTCGGCGTTGCGTGGGGCAACCTCTGGCTGTCCGCCCTCGTCCTGACGCTCTTCTGCGCCGTCTCGGCCGCCGCCGCGATGGTGGTCGGCTCGGTGATGGACAACGACGCCGCCGCCGCCGGAATCGGGGTCGGCGGCGGTCTGGTGCTGGGCGGGCTGGGCGGCTCCATGGTCCCGCCCGAGTTCTTCCCGGCGGCGCTCCGCTCCGTCTCCTACGCCACCCCGCACCGCTGGGCCTATGACGCCCTCGCCGACATCCAGCGCCACGAAGGGACCCTGGCTGACATCCTTCCCCAGTTGGGGGTGCTGGCCCTGATGGCGGCGTTCCTGCTCCTGGTAGGCGCCCGGCTGCTGCGCCGCAGCCTCACCCGGGCCCTGTAGCGCCGGGTCCTGTAACTCCGGGCGCGGGCCGTCGGCGGACGGCGATGACCACGCCCGCACCGGAGGAGGCCAATGAACTCGTCCGCCGTCAGGGGATGGGGACGTGTTCGTCCAATGCGGCTTCCACCCGTGCCGGCGTCGTGCCGTCCTTGCCGGCCGCTCCGGTCCTGGGCGACTTGGCCGGCTTCCGGCCCGCCCTGCCGTAGACCAGATACATCGTCACTCCGGTGATGACCATCAGCAGCACCGTATACACGAACGTGTTTGAAACCCCGTCCACGCCGTCGGCGCCGTCCGTGTTCGCCTTGATGACCAGGCCCAGAGGCTGGAACAGCGGGTGGGCGAGGAATACCGCGGTGTCGTAGTCGTCCAGCATGCTGTTGAAGTTGAGCGCCGTGATGGCCGTGGCCGCCGGCAGTACGATCGGCAGCAGGATCCGGCGGAACACGTACAGGGTCCCGGCGCCCATGAGGCTGGCGGCTTCTTCGAGCGAGGTGTTGACCGATGCGAAGGAGGCCTTGAGCATCCGCAGGGTGAAAGGGATCTTCACGGTCACGAACGCGATGAGCAGGATGACCGTGGTACCGGTCAGCACTGCGCCGCCGACCAGCGGATTCGGATGGTCGTAGCTGAGAATCAGGCCCAGGGCGAGCAATGCCGAGGGAAGGATCCACGGGATGTGGAGCAGGTACTCGAAGACGCTGGTGACCCAGTTGCGGTACTTCTGCAGGAGCCGGGCCACAAACAGCAGGCCGCCGACGGCGATTACGGCGGCCAGCCCGCTGTAGACGATGCTGATGATAAAAGGGCGCAGGCCCGATGGCTGGGTAAGCACCCGGATGTAGTTCTCTAAGGTGAGGCTGCCGGGGGACAGCTGTCCGGTCTGGATCGCGGCGCCGTCGGCAAACGAGTAGAGCGCGATCAGGACCACGGGGAGTGTGTAAACAGCGAACAGCAGGTACGCGACGGCGTGGACCGCCACGTTCGCCACGGGGTTCTGGATCTGCTGCTTCTGGAGCCCGGAGGAGACCTTCGACACCGAGAAGTAGGTTCCCCCCTTTTCCAGCCGCGTCATGAACGCCAGCATCAGCATGGTGGCCACGCCGAGGATCACGGCCAACAGCGCGGCGAGGTCCCTCGACGTCGGGCTGTTGGCGAAGGTGAGGATCATCGGCGTGATGGTTTGGAAGTCCCGCCCGCCGAGGACCTGCGGCGCGGACAGCGCGCCCAGGCCGGTCAGGAAGGACAGGACGGTCACGGCAAAGAGGGTGGGTTTGAGTACCGGCAGGACGATCCGCCGCAGGATGGTCCAGGTGGAGGCCCCCATGTTTCTGGCCGCTTCGATGGTCTGGTAGTCCACGCCTTTGAGGGCATTGGTGACGAACAGCATGTGGTTGGTGGTCGTGGCGAACGTCATCACGGCCAGAACGGCAAGGAAACCGGAGAACCAGCCGGGCTCCATGCCGGGAAACATCCCCAGCAGGAAGCCGGTGACAATCCCCTTGTCCCCGTAAATGAACTTGTACCCGGCCGCCAGCACAATACCGCCATAGATGAAGGTCGTGGCGTAGCCGAGGAACAGTATCCTGGAGCCGCGGATCTTGAAGTACTGGGTGACCAACACAATGAAGACGCCCACCACGTTGACGGTGATGGACAGCGCGATGGCCAGCAGGAAGCTGTTCCCCAGTGATTTCATCGCCCGCTGGGAGGAGAAGAGCTTTTCGGCCGCGCGCCCGGAGAAGCTCCCGTCCGGAAAGAACGTCTGGATCAGCACGTTCGCATTGGGCCAGACCAGAAAAGCGGCGATGAACCAGGTCAGCACCACCCCGGCGACCAGCACGGCTGGCGAGCGGAGCATGCTCCGCGTGCTTGCCCCATTTGCGCTGCCTCCGTTACTCACAGGCGGACCGCTTCCTGTGGCCGGCTCCCGAGGGCGGCGCCGGTTTCCGGGTGGTACTGAAGAACGCGGGACGGCTGGACGTACACCGTGGTCTGGCTGCCTGTGTCCGGCTGGGCACCGCCGTCTTCCTTGACCAGCAGCCGGATATCGGAGCCGTGGCAGCGGACAACATATCGGCTGTGCTGCCCGTGATAGGTCTTCGAGACCACGGTTCCCGCCACGGGGACGGCCGGGGCATCCCCGCCGGAGGGCTCGAGGGACGCTTTTTCCACCCGCAAGTAGGAGTTGGCCGCGGGATCGAGGGGTTGACTCGACTGCCGGTTCAGTTCCGCGACGAACTCGGGTGTGAGGCGGGAGCTGTCCCCGATGAAATTACAGACGAATTCGGTAGCGGACTGGTCGTAGATGCTTTGTGGAGTGCCAATCTGTTCCACCACTCCCTTGTTGAAGACCGCTACCCGGTCACTCATCGCCAGCGCCTCGTCCTGGTCATGGGTGACGTAGACGGTGGTGATGCCGAATTCGCTTTGGAGGTCTTTGAGCTGCTGCCGAAGCTGGTGGCGGAGCTTGGCGTCCAGATTGGAGAGCGGCTCGTCCAGCAGCAGGATCTTGGGCTGCAGTACCAGCGCCCGGGCGACGGCGACGCGCTGCTGCTGCCCGCCGGACAGCTCCGCCACGTTCTTGCCCAGCTGTTCTTCGGAGAGGTCAACACGCCTGGCGATGTCGCGGACCAGCCGGTCGGCCTCGGCCGGCTTCTCCTTCCGGACCCGCAGCCCGAACGCGATGTTCTCCCACACGCTCATGCCGGGGAACAGGGCATAGTTCTGGAAGACCATGCCGACATGGCGTTTGTCGCTCGGGAGCCGGGTAACGGCCTTGCCCTCGACGTAGACCTCGCCGGCGGAGGGCTCAATGAACCCCGCCAGGGTGCGCAACGCCGTCGTCTTTCCGCAGCCGGAGGGACCGAGGAGCGTGAAGAACTCGCCCTGCTTCACGTCCAGGTTCAGCTGGGGGATGGCGGTGAAGTCACCGAAAGTGACCTCGATGTTCTCGAAACGGATCATGGGAACCTGTCTTGTCTGGCGGCAGTCGGCGGCTGGTGGTGAACCGGATCCGGGGTCACAGCCGGCAGCGTTGCCCGGCTGCGACCCCGGATCAGCTCAGCTCATGTATTCCAGTTCGATCTTTTCAACCCAGGCGCCCATGTTCTCCTGGACGAAGTTCCAGTCGATGTCCTGCTGCTTGAGCGTGCCGAAGAACTCCACGACCTCAGGCTTGGCCTTGGCCACGGCGGCCTTGTTGACCGGCATCGAGTTGAACTGCTGGGCCCAGTCACCCTGGGTCGGCGCGCTGCCGAACCAGTTGATGAACTTGAGGGCCTCGTCTTTTTTATCCGTTCCCTTAACCAGGGCGACCTGCTCGATGGCCAGCGGCACACCTACGGACGGCATCACGGTTTCCACATTGACCTTGAACGACTTTTCACGTTCGACAATGATCGAGGAAGGCATCTGACCCATGTCCGTGTCGCCCGAGGCGATGCGGGCGAAGAGGTCGGTTTTGGCGACGGCCGGGGTTCCGTTCCGGAAGTACCCTTCGATCTGCTTCCAGCCTTCGTCGGAGATGCCCAGATCGCCGCCGTCGTCCTTATACCGGGTCAGGATGCCGGCGAAGACCAGCTGCGCGGTGGCGGTGCCGACGCCGGTGACGCGCTCATAGCGGGACTTGAATTTGTCCTGGGTCCACAGATCGGTCCAGTCCTTGGGTGCCTGGTCCTTGCTGAACTTCGCGGAGTCGTAGCCGAGGAGGATCGCCTGCTGGACCAGCGGCCAGTAAGCCTTGCTGTCGGACTTGTCGCCCTTGGCGGTGTCCACTTCACCGGACCAGGACGGCGTGAACGGCTCAATTGCACCGGCGGCTTTGATCTGCTCGAAGTACATGTTGTTCAGCCCGAACGCGACGTCCGCGATCGGGTTGTTCTTTTCGGCAATGAGCTTGTTGGTGGCGTCCGCGCCGCCGGCCCCGACGACTTCGATCTTGAAGCCTGCTTCGGCCGCTTTCTTCGTCAGCCACTCGCCGCGGCCTTCACCGTTGGAGTTCGTGTAGACGATGAGGCTCTCACCGGACGGTGGCCCTGAGGGTGCGACGGCGGCGGGTCCGGCGGCCGGTCCGGAGGCCGCAGGGGCTGCGGCGCCCGCTCCGCAGCCGGCAAGCAGGGTGGCGGCGGCAACAGCGGCAGCCAGGGTTTTCAATCTGCGCACGGGTGGGACTCATTTCTGAACGGGGCCGGAGGGGCATTTGTCCGGCCAACCTATTAGGGGTGAACGCCGGAATCAACGGTTATGGCTATCGATTTGAGGCAAATGCCGACGCTCAACACTTGAGTCTGGCCGGCCCGGCGGAACGGCTGGCACCCATGGCCTTAACCGGCTGTGAACATCGGGTGGCAGCCTGGGCCGGTGCCCGGTGCCCGGTGCCCGGGCCGTGCCCGGTCCGGCTGCCGCCGTCGCAGAGCCGGTCGTAGAATCAGTCAATGCGAGCGATCTCCATCGTCGGCGGCGGCATCGCGGGGCTGGCTCTTGCCGCGAGCCTTGACCCCACGCGCTTCCTGGTGACCGTCCACGAGCGGCGGCGGGAGCCGCCGTCAGTGGAGACGTCCCTGGTCATGTGGCCCGGGGCGCAGCGGGCACTTGATGCGGTGGGAATTCTTCCGGCGATCCGCGCGGCCGGCTCCGGTCTTGGCGGTATGGCACTCCGGGACGGATCCGGAAAAGTAGTTCTGCGGGCCCGGGCGCCTGGCCTGATCGGAGTTGCACGCGCTGATCTTCTGCGCCTGCTGGAGGCAGCCGTCCCCGACTCTGTCGTTGGTGCCTGCGGGCCCGTGGGATCACTGCCCTCTGCTGCCCTGGTGGTCGGCGCCGACGGCGTACACAGCATGGTCCGCCGGGCCGTCTGGGGAGAACGCTCCGGGGCAAGACTCAGCCCGTACCTTGCCCTGCGCGGCATCATCGATGCGCCCGTCCCCCCGGGCACCGGCGGTGAATATTGGGGCCGCGGCCAGCTGTTCGGCATCACCCCCGCAGCCCGTGGCAGGACGTACTGGTACGCCTCCTACCGGTCCGAGCTGGGACCGAGCGGAATCGACGTCGCCGTGGCCCTGGAAGCCACCCGCGAGCGGTATTCCGGCGAGTTCGCCGGACTAGGCCGCGTCCTCATGGCGGCGACGCCGGGCGGGACGCTGGTACAGCGCATCTGGACAGCACCGCTGCTGGCGCGCTACGCCCGGGACGGCGTGGTGCTTGTGGGGGATGCCGCGCACGCAATGACACCGAATCTGGGGCGCGGCGCGGGTGAGGCGCTGATCGACGCGGCAGCCAGGACCATGACGAGGATCGAAGCTGGCCCCCACCATTCCGGCAGCTTCTCAGCGAGCATCACCGTGCCCACCCCGAGAACGATCGACGCCCCGAATAAGTAGCGGCTCCATGCAGTCATATCCACAGCCTAACCGCCGCCGAGATTCTGAGCCGAGCTGCCCGTAAGCTGATCCTCCACGTAGCCGCATGTCACTTCCGCAGGAGCGAAGTCCTCTCAGGTATCCCTGTCTGAGATTTCCTTCGCTGTTCGCCGCAATCTGATAGCGGCAAGCCCGATGACGCTGCCTGCTGCGGCCAGGAAGAAGAACAGCACCAGCAGCGGACCAGACATCCCAGGAAAAAGCGGGTTCCGGCCGGTAAGGAAGATCGAAGCCAAGAGGCCCGCCATCGACACGCAAAACGCCAGCCCTAGTACCTTCTGCTTGCGGACCTGGCGCATCATCGGCGATCTAGTTGCAGTAGCCATGAATTTATTCTATCGTATTGAACGAACCCAACTTGACAGGGTTTGTAAATAACATGGGGAAAAATAACATGAAAGCTCGAAAGATTGTCAGAATTCTGTCCACAGGGCTTCTAGTTGCCGGTGGCATCGTTGGAACTTCACTAGTGGGGCCGGAAGAGGCGAAGGCTTCGGTATGTGGTTACTCGCAAGAAATCCGCACCTACAGTTCCATCCTCAGTCTGGACTTGCTTGGTCAGACCCTAGACCCCTTTGGCGGCCAGAAAGTCGTGTCTGTCTACGGTCACTGCGGTCCCACAAACGTTAGGATCGTCACCGAATCACCCAATGGCAACCGTTACGCATGCGTACCCCCGGGTGACAGCTGGCTCGGATTCGTGAACCAGGGCGACAGGATCACTGGCGCCTACTACGTCGGCCTCTGCTAAGGGGCAGGTCCAATGAGTCAGCTAAACGGTTTCAAGCGCGTTTGCGCCGCAATAACGACTGGGGCGGCGCTGGTAGTCTCCGGACTGGTAGTCACCGCCGCGCCGGCATCTGCAGCCGTGTGCGGTTTTCAGGGTGTTGTCACGTCGAACATCGGCGGCAACATACCGCCCTGGGAAGAAGCGATCTATAACCACTGCGGTCCAGGTAACGTCAAGATCAGAGTCCAGTACTACTACGCCGAACGCGACCTGTGCGTGACCCCTGGAGAAACCCGCCTCTATGCAAATCCGAACTTGGGCGGCCTCAACTTTGCATATTATATTGGCGGCTGCTGACCAATACGAATCAGCCGATTCTCTGTAGGGCAAGTATTTACTGTGCAGACGTGATAATTCCGGGCGGCTTTTAGCTGCTTCCATTGCACCGACCCGAACTGCTCCGGCGGCAACGGCTGCAGCAGGTGCGCTTCCTCCTGGCTGAATTGTTCGTTCCTGGTCGAGCCGTCCACGCGCCGTATCTGGCCGTTGATCTCTGCGACGCGTTCATCAATGGCCGTATTCAACTCCGCCAGTGTCGTCCACAGCTCCTCGCTCAGATACCCGATGACGCGCTTGTTGACCACGTTGACCGCTGACTCTGCAGCCGCCTTGTCGCGGGGCCGATTCGATCTGGCCGGCACAATCGCCGTGGCGTAGTGATCAGCCAATTGCTGATACTTAGCATTGATGACCCGGGTGCTATCACCCTTGCTGTGCCGGTTCGTTGCGGTCGCAGCATTATCGGGCACCACGATCGGGGTGACACTGCCATAGGACTCGAAGGCCTGAACGTGGGCGCTGTTCCACGCCTCCTGCTTCATGTCGGTAAAGGCCCGGCAAAACACCATGCCCGAGTACGGCAACACCGCGACGAAAAGGTACGCCTTGGTGATCTCACCGGTCACCGCGTCACTGACCGGCAAGGTGTCACCGGCCCAGTCCACCAACATGACCCTGCCCGGGACGTGATGCAAGGTTGCCACCACCTCATGAACGGCGGCGTAGTCGTTGAACAACTGGCAGAACTGCGTATACCCATATTTCTTCCCCGCCGGGACCGCTACCTGGACATACCGGTGCCACCCCTGCTGCAACGTGTAGTGCCTGTTCCACTTCATCGACTTCACGATGTGGGCGAAGTCCGGCTAGGAAAAACCGGTCGAGACATTCTTCCTGCCATCAGGAAACAACTCCGTCAACTCGTCCCGGCCATACGCCGCCGCCTGCACCACCGTGATGCCGCGGGCGGCGATGGTCTTCTTCACCAAGGAGACATCCCGGCGTGAACATCCCACCATGCCGACAATCTCACTGTAACTTCGGTGCTCCAACACCAAGGCCATGATCGCGCTGTAGTCCGCCATGAAAAGTCCTCTCAACAAAAAGCGGCAGCACCGAATGTGCCGCCAACTTCTCAAGAGCCAACCAGACCGACCCCACCAGTACCACCTGGCCGAAAGGAGCAGTACCACCTGACCGGACTGCCCGTACCATCAAACCGTATTTGCCAGTCTGCCGGTTCCATAGTGCGAGATTAGCCGACGACGGTGCGCCGGGTGCTGTGTGACGAGTGGCGGCGTTGGTCCTCACGCCATGGCGGTGTGGGCGGCGCTGTGCGAGTCGATTGCCTTGGCGTAGCAGAACGAGTGCTCCACCCCGACGTAGGGCCCGAAGCTGGGCACCGGCAGGAAGCCCGCGCTCTCGTAGAAGTGCCTGCCGTCCGGCTGGGCGGAGCCGGCCTCTGCGGTGATTCTGGTGATGTCCAGGGAATGGGCATGCGCCTCCAGTGCCGCCAGGATGGAGCTGGCCACGCCGGAGCCGCGGGTGTAGGGCAGCACGTAGAGCCGCTTGATCTCGGCGGTGTGCCCGTCCAGGATCCGCAGGCCGCCGCAGCCCACGGGCTGGCCGGACGCCTTGTCGTGCGCGACGAGGAACACGGCGGTGTCAGCTTCCGACGGCGGCGGTCCGGGTTCGTGGTCGCTGCTGCCGAAGCGGGAATCAAGTTCCGCCTGCTGGGCCGCGCGCAGATCCGCGCCCACGGGGTTGGCCCACGTGACCTGCCGTATGTTGAGCCGCGGGTTGGTCTGCATAGCTGCCTCGCTTCGCCGAAGGGTTGTGCTCCTCAAGGCTAGGCAGCGCCGGTTTCGTCCGTGTTTCCTGCGCGTAAGGCTTCGGAGAACTCATTGACAGCTGTGGCAGCCGGCCGCCGCGGCGTGCGGCACCTATGCCGTGCGGCCGGCGGGATCCGCCTCTACGGCGTGCGGCCGGCGGGGTCTGCCGCCGTCGGATCCGTCAGAGCCGGGCCGCCCACGGGACTTCCGTCCCAGTGGATGAGCCGCCAGCCGGCGTCGGGATCCCCGTCCAGCGCCACGATGCCGGTATTTGCCAGCACGTGCCGGGCGGCGAAACCGGGTTCCCGGTTGGCGGCCCGAAGTCCTGCCCAGACGCGGATGGCAGCCCCGTGGCTGACCACGGCCACGGTCACCGGGCCGCCCGTGCTGCCGGCCGCTGCGGCCTCGGCAATCCGGGTAATCGAGGCATCGTAGCGTCCGAAGAAGTCGTGCCCGCTGGGTCCTGCCGGCATCCGCCGGTCCAGCTCGCCCTCGGCCCACCCGAATACGGTGCCAAGGTAGCGCAGGTGCGATTCCTGGTCGGTGGCCTTCTCCAGCGCCCCGGCTTCGATCTCCCGCAGCCCTTCCAGCACCTCGACGTCGAGCCCCCGGACGGTGGCCAGGGGAGCCGCCGTGATCTGGGTGCGGATCAGCGTGGACGCGTAAAGAAGGTCAATCGGCTCATTCGCCAGCGACCGGGCCAGGGCGGCGGCCTGCCGCGTGCCGAGCGCGGTAAGGCCCGGCCCCGGATGGGCGGTATCCAACTGGCCCAGCACGTTTCCGGGCGTCTGGCCGTGGCGGATGAGCAGGAGCCTCATGCGAGGTGGTCCACCAACTTGTCCGCGATGCCGGTGTATTTGCCGGGGGTGAGCGCCAGCAGCCGGGCCTCGGCCTCCGCGGAAAGGCCCAGGCCCCGGACGAATTCCTGCATCCGTGCGGCGTCCACCCGCTGTCCGCGGGTCAGGTCCTTGAGCCGCTCGTACGGGTTGTCCATGCCCTCGACGCCGGCGATCGCCTCGGCCCGCATGACCATCTGGATGGCCTCGCCCAGGACTTCCCAGTTGGTGTCCAGGTCCGCGGCCAGCATGCTCCCGGCGACGGTGAGGCGGTCCAGACCCTTGGCCACGTTGGAGATGGCGAGCAGCGAGTGGCCGAACGCCACACCGATGTTGCGCTGCGAGGAGGAGTCGGTGAGGTCCCGCTGCCAGCGGGAGGTGACCAGGGTGGAGCCCAGTACGTCCAGCAGGCCGGAGGAGATCTCCAGGTTGGCCTCGGCGTTCTCGAAGCGGATCGGGTTGACCTTGTGCGGCATGGTGGAGGATCCCGTGGCGCCTGCCACCGGGATCTGCACGAAGTAGCCGATCGAGATGTAGCTCCAGACGTCAGTGCAGACGTTGTGCAGGATCCGGTTGAACCGCGCGACGTCGGCGTACAGCTCCGCCTGCCAGTCATGGCTTTCGATCTGCGTGGTCAGCGGGTTCCAGGCCAGGCCGAGGCCCTCCACGAAGCCCTTGGCGACGTGCTGCCAGTCGGCCCCGGGGACGGAGGCCACGTGCGCGGCGTAAGTGCCGGTGGCGCCGTTGATCTTGCCGAGGTATTCGGTCCGGGCGATGCGGTCCAGCTGGCGGGTCAGCCGGTGTGCCATCACGGCAAGTTCCTTGCCCAGGGTGGTGGGGGTGGCCGGCTGGCCGTGCGTGCGCGAGAGCATCGGCACGGCACGATGGGCGTCGGCCATGGCGCCGATCTGTGTGACGAGCTTGCGGGCGGCAGGCAGCCACACGTCCTCGACGGCGCCCTTGATGCCGAGGGCGTAGGAGAGGTTGTTGATGTCCTCCGAGGTGCAGCCAAAGTGCACCATGGGGGTGAGGCGTTCGATGCCGAGGCCGGCCAGGCGGCGGCCGATGTAGTACTCGACGGCCTTGACGTCGTGCACCGTGACGGCTTCGATGTCGGCAAGTTCGGTGACCGAGCCGACGTCGAAGTCGGTGACGATGGCGCGCAGCTTTTCCTGCTGCTGGGCGGTCAGCGGTCCGGCACCGGGCAGGACGTTGTTGCCGGTCAGGTGGATGAGCCATTCGACTTCCACGGCCACGCGGTCGCGGTTGAGGGCGGCCTCGGAGAGGTAGTCCACCAGCGGGGCGACGGCGGACTGGTAGCGGCCGTCCAGCGGGCCGAGCGCGAGCTGGGGTGACGACGCGGCGAGGGCCAGGCGTCCGGACGGCGTGCGGGTTTCAGCTGTGGCGGCAGTTTCAGGCATGTCCCGATTCTTTCACGAAGTCACGCCGCGCCTTCAGCGCGTTGTTGCGTGTGACCTGCAGCGGTCCGGGGGGCTGTCCGCCCCGGTTGTCCACATAGCTGCCAGCGGAGCTTTTGCGCGGCCTGCCGGCTCTCTAGCGTGGGGTCATGACGACGGGGATGGGCGGCTCAGTGACCGGCTCGATGGCCGGCAGCCTGGCTTCAGCCTCTGCAGCTGCCTCCGATGCCGCGGCCTGCGTCTCGCGCAGCTACGAGGTCCGGCAATTGGCGGCCCGCGTTGCCAGGTGCGCCGACCAGGCTGACGCCGTGCTCTCCCAATTGGCGCGGCTGGAGCTGCAAACCTGGCAGTCGCCGGCCGGAAGAGCCTACCGGATCACACTCTCCCTGCACGCCGCTTCGCTCCGCCGGGGCCGGAATACCCTGCAGGATGCCGTGGCCGTGGTGCTTCGGCACGCCCAGAATGTGGTGCTGTCCTCCGGTCGGCCGGGTTTCTGATGGCGGAGGCGACGCCGGCCGGCTCCGGGGGAGCGCCCGTTCCCGTGCCGCCGGTCGATGGAATGCTCCGGATCCGAGGCGGGGTGGGCGGGCTCAGTTTCCAGTTCGAGGAGCTGCTCGCCGGGGCTGCGGCCCTGGACGCGGTGGCGAAGGAGCTGGCCGCCGTGGAAATCGAGGCGGACGCGGTGCGCCGGGCCCTGTTCCCCTACCAGCCCGATTCCTACGCCAGCGGCAGCAAGGCGATCATCGCCGTCGGCGAGGGGGCCCAGGCCGTGGGGCGTGTCCGGGCCGAGCTGGAGCGGCTCTGCCGCGAGGTCAGGGCCAGCCACCGGGAGTACGAGTTCGCCGAGGCCCGGAACAGCCTGCTTCTGCAGATCGGCAAGTCAGGCCTGGGGTACGGGCCGGTGTGGGGGCTTTTCGGACTACCTCCCATCGCACTCCGCGACGTGGTGGAGGATGAGGTTTCACGGGCACCCGAGAAGCTGGCGCTGCTGCTGGGCGTGCCCGCCGCCTTGGCCGGGGCAGCCGGTGCCGTCATCGGCGCAGGAGGCGTCCGGGGCGTAGTCCGCGGGCTGGCGGCGGCGCCCGGCCTGGAGTTTCTCCAGCCCCGTCCGGTCCGTGTCTACAGCAGGGAAACCCGCACGGAGGAGGTGGATGTCTCGCCCGCCGGTCTGCTGCTGCGGGCCGAGGCACTTGGCCGCACCCGCGGAGACATCGAGGTCCTGCAGCTGGGGGAGGGAAGCCAGCGCGCATGGGTGGTGGTCATCCCGGGAACGCAGGGCGAACTTCCGGCAGGCGCAAACCCCTTCGACGCCGCCGGCATTGCAGAGGGCCTCGGCTACGACTCGGCGGAGACGGCCGCTGCCATTCGTCAGGCCCTGGCAGAGGCCGGTGCGGCGGCGGGCGACCCGGTGGCCGCCGTCGGCTACAGCCAGGGCGGCATCCATGCCATGAACCTCAGCCAGGACAAGGCGTTCTTGGCCGAATACGATGTGAGGTTTGTGCTCACGGCCGGTTCGCCGGTGGGAGGAATCGAGCCCGTGCCAGGGGTCAGTAGCCTGCACCTGGAACATGCGGACGACTGGGTGCCCGGGACGGACGGGCAGCCAAATCCTGACACCAAGGACCGAGTGACCGTCACGCTGGAGAATCCGATCGCCGTCCGGGAGTGGCTGGAACCCGGCATAGGCCCGGGCCACCAGATGGCGCAGTATGCTGACGGCGCCCGTGCAGTTTCGGCGAGCCGGGATTCGTCGCTGCAGGGCTCCACCGCCGCCCTCGCCGCCGTTGTGGGGGCCGGCGGCGCAGCGACGGTCACGCGGTTCTCACTGCGGCGCGATGCCACGCCGTCGCCGCGGGGAGCTCTGATGGCACCGGGGCCGCGGCAGGGCCCGGTTCAGGGCCAGATGCAGGATCCGGGCGGAAAACCGTCGGACCGCACCCAGCGGCCGGCGGCGTAACGCCCGCCGGTCGGGTGCATCTGGCGTGGGAATTTCCGTTGGTTCGTTGGGGGTCCGGGCGCGGTGGCCGGCCTCAGGGACATGCCCCGCGCCGGGGCCAGCGGATGGACATCGTGCCGTTATGGCCAGGCCCGGGCGCGAGGAATGGGCATGTCCCCCGGTTACCCGCCGCGAAAAGGTCCTGGCTCCGTCCAACCCCCAACGAACCTGCGAAATTGACCGCTAGCGCCTGGCGGTGCCGGGCAGCCAGCTTGCCACGAGCGAGACCCCGCTGATGATGAGGGCGGCGAGTACCGCAGTCCAGAAGAAGGCGTCGATGGTGAATTGCACGATCGTGTAGCTGCTGATCCAGGACGTCACGTAGAGCATTGCCGCGTTGACGACAACCGTGAAAAGGCCCAGGGTGAGGATGGTGATTGGCAGCGACAACAGGCTCACGATGGGCTTGACGAAGGCATTGACAAGGCCAAAGACCAGGCCGATGAACAGGTAGCCCAGGATGATGCTGGCTGTACTGCTGCCCTGCGTGGAGATATCCAGCCCGGGGAGGATCCAGCACGCTATCGCCAGGGCCAGCCCATTGATGATGACTCGAACGATGAATGAGCGCATGGCCCCATGCTGTCATATCCCCGGCACTCCCGGCAGGGCCGCGAAGTAGGCTAGATGGCATGACTTCATCAGAAAACCCGGCCGGGGGCATCAGGCCCCGCCCGGTGGTCGACCTTCTTCCCCGCTATGCGGCCGGCAAACCGCCCGTCCCCGTTGAGGGCCTGGTCAGTTACAAGCTTTCGTCAAATGAAAACCCACTGCCCCCGATCCCTGCGGTGCAGCAGGCGATCGCGGCGCAGACCGATTTCAACCGCTACCCGGATCCGCTGAGCAGCAAGCTGCGGACCGTGCTCGCCGGGTTCCTGGACGTTCCCGCCGAGGACATCGTCACCGGTGCCGGAAGCCTGGGGGCCCTGAACCAGCTGCTTGCCACGTTCGCCGGCCAGAACGATGACGGCAAGCCGGACGAGGTCATTTACGCCTGGCGCTCGTTCGAGGCGTACCCGATCTGCGTCGGAGTCGCCGGCGCCGAGAGCGTCCGGATCCCGCTGACCGCCGACGGCCGGCACGATCTGGACGCCATGGCGGCCGCGGTGACGGCCCGTACCCGCATGATTCTGCTGTGCACGCCCAACAATCCCACCGGGCCTATCCTCGCCACCGCCGAAACCGAGCGCTTCATCCGTACCGTGCCCTCTGACATCGTGGTGGTCATTGATGAGGCCTACCAGGAGTTCGTTCGCGACGCCGACGCCGTTGACGGCCTTGAGATGTACCGCAAGTACCCGAACGTTGTGGTGTTGCGGACCTTCTCCAAGGCCCACGGCCTCGCCGGGCTGAGGGTGGGGTACAGCGTGTCCAACCCCGGTCTTAGCCAGCACCTGCGCGTCACGGCGACCCCGTTCGCGGTGTCCCAGATCGCAGAAATCGCCGCCGTGACCTCGCTGCGGCATTTCGACGAAGTTGTGGAAAGGGTACAAAGCCTGGTGGATGAGCGGGACCGCGTCACGGCTGGGCTCCGTGAGCTTGGCTGGTTTGTTCCGGAGGCGCAGGGAAACTTTGTCTGGCTAAGCCTGGGCTCCGACAGTGCGGAATTTGCTGCCCTGGCGGGGGATCGGGCACTCTCTGTGCGTGCCTTTAAGGACGAGGGCGTGCGGGTCAGTATCGGGGAGGCGGAGGCAAACACCCGCTTCCTGGAACTCTGTGCGATCTATACAAAGCCACCACGGCGTTCCTAGCGCTTAACATGAAGTCCGCGGGCAGCCTACTGCGGATAAAGTAGGGACGAGTAAGCCAAATATATGCCTGATGAGGAATACATTCCTGATCCGGCATGTATCCCAGCGATTGCGGCGCATTCGGATGCGGCAAGCAAGGAGACGGTATGGGCACACATCTGCCCTCTACCGAGTTCGACGGAACCGACATGGATGACCACCTCGAGGCGGAAGCCGAAGCCCAACCGGGCAACTCCGCAGCGCCCATGGTGGAGTTGCTGGGCCCGGACGGAAGGCTGGGTTTCGACCCTGTCTTCTCTGAATACGCCGCACGGCTCAATCCGGAAAAGCTCCGCGGATTCTATGCTGACATGGCCAAGATCCGCCGCTTTGACGTGGAGGCCACCGCCCTCCAGCGGCAGGGGCAGCTGGCGTTGTGGGTCCCGCTCACAGGACAGGAAGCCGCACAGATTGGCTCCGGCCGGGCCAGCCAGCCCCAGGATTACATCTTCCCCACCTACCGCGAGCACGGGGTGGCTCTGACCCGCAACGTTGACCTCGCTGAGCTGCTCCGCCAGTTCCGTGGCGTCTCCAACGGCGGCTGGAATCCCAAGGACACCAACTTCCACCTCTACACTCTGGTGCTCGCGGCCCAGACACCGCACGCAGTCGGCTACGCCATGGGCATCCAGCGCGACCAGAAGCTCGCGGCCGCCGCCGCGGCCGCGGACGGATCCGTCGGCGGGACGCCGGAGCCCAAGGCCGCCGTCGTGGTCTATTTCGGTGACGGCGCCAGCTCCGAAGGGGACGTCCACGAATCCATGGTCTTTGCCTCTTCCTACAACGCGCCTGTTGTGTTCTTCTGCCAGAACAACCACTGGGCCATCTCCGTGCCCAGTTCCGTGCAGACCCGTATCCCGCTGGCCAACCGCGCCAAGGGCTACGGCTTCCCCGGCATCCGGGTGGACGGCAATGACGTGATCGCCGTCCACGCCGTCACCGAGTGGGCACTCGATCACGCCCGTGAGGGCAAGGGGCCCGTGCTGATCGAGGCGTTCACCTACCGCGTCGGCGCGCACACTACGGCCGACGATCCCGGCAAATACCGGGAATCCGCGGAGGAGGACCGCTGGCGGGCGAAGGATCCGCTGGAACGCCTGGAAAAGTACCTGCGCGCCGAAGGCATGGCGGACGACGCCTTCTTTGCGCAGGTCAGGGCCGACGGCGACGAGCTCGCCGCCTACGTCCGTAAGACGACCCACGAGCTGGAAACCCCGGATATCCGGACCGCCTTCGCCAACACCTATGTGGAGGCCCACCCCCTCGTGGCCGAAGAACTGGCCTGGTTCGAGGAGTACAGCGCAGGATTCGCCGACGCCGACGCCGACGAGACAGAGTCAGAGGCAGAGGGGACGGCCAGCCCATGACCACCATGACCATCGCCAAGGCCATCAACGCGGGCCTGCGCGCAACACTGAACAACAACCCGCGCTCCCTGCTCATGGGCGAGGACATCGGGCCGCTGGGCGGGGTGTACCGCGTCACTGACGGCCTCATCGCCGAATTTGGCGCGGACCGCGTGGTGGACACGCCGCTCGCGGAGTCGGGCATCATCGGCACCGCGATCGGCCTGTCCCTGCGCGGCTACCTGCCCATCTGCGAGATCCAGTTCGACGGCTTCGTCTTCCCGGGCTTCAACCAGATCACCACGCAGTTGGCCAAGATGCACTCCCGCAGCAACGGCAACCTGACCGTTCCCGTCGTCATCCGGATCCCCTACGGCGGCGGCATCGGCTCGATCGAGCACCACTCGGAATCCCCCGAAGCGCTGTTCGCCCACACCGCCGGGCTGCGGATCATCACCCCGTCCAACCCGCACGACGCCTACTGGATGATCCAGCAGGCCGTCGACTGCCAGGACCCCGTGATCGTCTTCGAACCCAAGCGCCGCTACTGGCTCAAGGGCGAGGTGGACACGGAATCCCCCGGAACCTCGGCGGACCCCTTCAAGGCCCATGTGCTGCGTGCGGGAACCGACGCCACAGTGGTGGTCTACGGCCCGCTGGTGCCGGTGGCCCTGGCCGCGGCCAACGCCGCCGCGGAGGACGGCCACAGCATCGAGGTGATCGACCTGCGCTCCATCTCGCCGATCGACTTCGACACCGTGGCGGCTTCCGTCAAGAAAACGGGCCGGCTGATCGTGGCCCACGAGGCCCCCACCTTCGGCGGCATCGGCGGCGAAATCGCGGCCCGGATCAGCGAGCGGGCCTTCCACTCGCTCGAGGCTCCGGTCATCCGGGTGGGCGGCTTCCACATGCCCTATCCCGTGGCCAAGGTGGAGGAAGACTACCTCCCGGACATCGACCGCATCCTTGAGGCACTTGAACGTGCCCTTTCCTACTGATGCCTTTTGCCAATGAGGCGCCTTCCACAACCAAGGAAGATATGACTCTCCACAAGTTCAACCTCCCCGACGTGGGTGAAGGGCTGACCGAGGCCGAAATCGTCTCCTGGAAGGTCAAGGCCGGCGACACCGTGGCCATCAACGACGTCCTGTGCGAGATCGAGACCGCGAAATCCCTCGTCGAGCTGCCCTCGCCGTTCGCCGGCACGGTCACCGAACTGCTTGTCGCGGAGGGTGTGACGGTCGACGTCGGCACCGCCATCATCAGTGTGTCCGACGCGGCCGCCCCGGATACTGCAGCGCCGGGGGCCCCCGCGGTTCCGGCCGTTGCCGACCCCGTCGCGGACCCTCCGATGTACGGCAAACTCGAAGAGGATCTGTCCGACGCCGGCGATCCGGATGGGCGCCCGGCCGGAGGTCCACTGGTGGGATCCGGCCCCAAGGCCGACGCCGTAAAACGCCGCCCGCGGGTTTCCGCGCCGGCCAGGCAGGCCGTTTCGACAAGCTCCGTCTCCGCCGACCCGGTGGAGAGCCATGACACCTGGAGCAGCCCGGAGGCTGTCGCCCAGACCGCACGGCCGGTGCCTGCAGAGGCAGTCGACACCCGGCCCACCTTCGGCGGCGCCATCACCGGCCTCGTCAACCGGGTGCTGGCCAAGCCGCCCGTGCGAAAGATCGCCCGGGACCTCGGCATCGACCTTTCCGATGTGATCCCCACCGGCGCCCGCGGCGAAGTGACCCGCGAGGACCTCGTCAGCTACCAGGCCCAGCGGGACGCCGAAGTGGATCACGCGGACACCTTCTGGGGCAAGACCGGCCGCCCGCAGGAGCAGCGGATCGAACGGATCCCGGTCAAGGGCGTCCGGAAGGCTACTGCGAAGGCAATGGTCGAGTCTGCCTTCGCGGCCCCGCACGTGAGCATCTTCGTGGACGTCGACGCGAGCCGCACCATGGAGTTCGTCAAGCGGCTCAAGGTTTCCCGCGACTTTGAGGGCATCAAGGTCTCACCGCTGCTGATCCTGGCCAAGGCCGTCATCTGGGCCGCGGCCCGCAACCCCAGTGTCAACGCGACCTGGGTGGACAACCCGGACGGCAGCGACTCGGCCGAGATCCACGTCAAGCACTTCATGAACCTGGGCATCGCCGCCGCCACACCCCGCGGCCTCATGGTGCCCAACATCAAGAACGCCCAGGACCTGTCCCTCAAGGAACTGGCCCTCGCGCTGAACGATTTGGCCACCACAGCCCGCGCCGGCAAGACCCAGCCGGCCCAGATGCAGGGCGGCACACTCACGGTGACCAACATCGGTGCCCTCGGCATCGACACCGGGACGCCGATCATCAACCCCGGCGAGGTGGCCATCGTTGCCTTCGGCACCATCAAACAGAAACCCTGGGTCCTCGACGGCGAAGTCATTCCGCGCTGGATCACCACCCTCGGCGGCTCCTTCGACCACCGGGTGGTGGACGGGGACCTCTCGGCGCGCTTTATGGCCGACGTCGCCGCCATTCTCGAAGAGCCGGCCCTCCTGCTGGATTGAGGCAGCCGGACGTCCCGCGGCAGCGATCCCGGCGGCACGGCAGAGGCCGGCTTAGTTGCCCCGGAGGAGAGGAATTGGGTCAGTCGCGGATCCCCATGAGGGGTGGCGGCGCGGGTCAAATCCGCGCTTTCCTGTCCCGCGCCGCCCGCCGGCACTAGAGTGGCACCAGCCGCCGCCAGCCCGGCGGACGCGGATCAAAGGAGATATTGCGTGTTTTCGAGCCCGTTCCCCGACGTGGATATTCCCAACGTCAGCATTTATGAGTACCTTTTTGGCGGCCTCCAGGAGGAGGACCTGGACCGGGTCGCCGTCGTCGACGGCACGAGCGGCGCGGACACCACCTACCGGACGCTGGTTGCGCAGATCGATGCGCTGGCCGGAGCCGTCGCGGCGCAGGGCCTCGGCGTCCATGGCGTGGCGGCGATCCTGTGCCCCAACGTCCCGGCCTTCGCCGTCGTCTTTCACGGCCTGCTGCGGGCCGGCGCGACGGTCACCACCGTCAACTCGCTCTACACGGCTGATGAGATTGCGCTCCAGCTCGCCGACGCCGGCGCGCAGTGGCTGTTCACCGTCTCCGCCCTGCTCCCCGGCGCGCGTGAAGCGGCCGCTCAGGCCGGGATCCCGGACGATCGGCTCGTGGTGCTCGACGGCGCTGAAGGCCATCCCTCGCTGCGGGACCTGCTCACCGCGGGCGCGCCGGCCCCCGACGTCAGCTTCGATCCGGCCACGCATGTCGCCGTGCTGCCCTATTCCTCCGGCACCACGGGACGGCCCAAGGGCGTTATGCTCAGCCACCGGAACCTGATCGCCAACGCGGAGCAGTCCAGCGGCCTACTCAACGTCGCCCCCGAAGACCGGCTGCTGGCGCTGCTGCCCTTCTTCCACATCTACGGCCTGACGGTCCTGCTGAACCTGGCCCTGCGCCGGCGGGCCTGCCTGGTCACCATGCCGAGGTTCGACCTCGCCGAGTTCCTGCGGATCATCCAGGACCAGAAGTGCAGCTACCTCTTCATCGCCCCACCCGTGGCCGTCGCACTGTCCAAACATCCGCTCGTGGCGGACTACGACCTCAGCTCGGTCCACACCACCCTTTCCGGTGCGGCGCCGCTCGACGGGGAACTGGGAACCAGCCTCGCCAGGCGCCTGGGCTGCCGGGTACTGCAGGGCTACGGTATGACCGAGATGAGCCCCGTTTCCCACCTCATCCCGGTGGACGCCACGGACGTGCCCGTCAGCTCGGTGGGCTACACGGTGCCGAACATGGAGTGCCGCCTGCTGGATCCGGCCACCGGGGAGGAGATCGAGGTCCCCGCCGAAGGCACCAGCGCCCCGGGCCACCTGCTCTGCCGCGGGCCGAACGTGATGCTCGGCTACCTGAACCGGCCGGGGGAGACGGCGGACACCCTCGACGCCGACGGCTTCCTGCACACCGGCGACATCGCCACGGTGCGGGCCGACGGCGTCGTGACGATCGTGGACAGGCTCAAGGAGCTGATCAAATACAAGGGCTATCAGATCGCTCCCGCCGAGCTCGAGGCGCTGCTGCTGACGCACCCCGGCATTGCCGACGCCGCCGTGATCGGGACACTCGACGCCGACGGCCAGGAAGTGCCGATGGCGTTTGTGGTCCGCCAGCCCGGTGACGACGGCGGGCGGCTCGACGAGGCAGCGGTGATGGACTTCGTCGCGGCCAAGGTGGCGCCGTTCAAGAAGATCCGCCGGGTGGAGTTCATCGACGCCGTGCCGAAGTCCTCCTCCGGCAAGATCCTGCGGCGGGTACTGAAGGCGGACCCGGCTGCCGCCGGCGGGAAAGCCTAGCCGGCAGCCCAGCCGCTATGGCCCTGCGCCGATCGCCGGTGTTGTTTCACTCGGCGATGTCGGTCTTGGCAATGTAGACGTCGCAGGGAGCGTTGTGGGCCACGCTGTTCGCAACGCTCCCCAGGACCCGGCCGAGGCCCCTCATCCGCCGGTTGCCGACCACAATCAGCTGCGCGCCGGCGCGTCCCGCCTCGCTGATCAGGGCTTCGGCGGGCTTTCCCCGGGCGGCGGCGTACGTAACGTTGATGTCCTGGGTCCGGAGGCTGTTGGCGACGCTCTTGGCCACCTTCTCCGCCTCGCCGGCATCGGAGACGATCCACTTGTCGCTGCCGCTGCCGAAGACTTCGGTCCGGTCGCTGTCGAAGGCGCTGACCACGTGCAGGGTAGCCCCGAGCGAGACCGCCAGGTCCCGCGCAGTCTGCGCAGCCTTCAGGGCAGTTTCACTGCCATCGACGCCAACAACAATAATTCCGGTCATAAAATGCTCCTTGAGGTCAACGATCGTCTTCGGCCATGCGCCAATGCTTCAGGCTACAACGCTGCGATGGCTTCCCGCAGGACCGGCGCCAGCCTGCGGACACCCTCACGGATGGACTCCGGCGGGACTGCGCTGAAGGCCAGACGGATTTTATTGGACGGTTCATCCGAATGCGTAAATGCCGCACCGGGAATGAATACGACGCCGGCGTCGATCGCCTTCCGCAGCAGCGGATAGGTATCCACACCGTCCGGCAGGGTCACCCAGACGAAGAAACCACCCTCGGGGCGGGTCCAGCTCAGGCCCGCGGGCATGTACTCCTCAAGCGCCGCGAGCATCGCGTCGCAGCGTTCTTTGTAGAGCCCCCGGTACGTTTCGATCTGGCCGCGCCAGTCGTAGTCGCGCAGGTAGGCGGAGACCAGCATCTGGTTGAGGGTCGGCGGGCACAGCGTGACGGCCTCCGAAGCCAGGTAATAACGGCGCTGGAGGTGTGCGGGGACGAGCGCCCAGCCGATCCGCAGGCCGGGCGCGAAGATCTTGGAGAAGGACCCCATGTAGATGACATCGTCCGGGTTCGCGGCCCGGAGCGGGGCCAGCGGCTTCCCGTCGAAGCGCAGCAGACCATAAGGATTGTCCTCCAGCACCAGGATATTCGCCTTGCGGCATATATCGACCACCTGCTGCCGCCGCTCCTGCGACAGAGTGATGCCTGAGGGGTTGTTGAAGCTGGGGATCGTGTAGAGGAACTTGACGTTCTTGCCGGCGGACTGCAGGGCCGCGATCTTGGCTCCGAGAAGTTCCGGGACGATGCCGTCGCCATCCATCGGCACCGTGGCGACCTGCACCTGGTAGGCCTCGAAGGTGTTGAGCGCGCCGACATAGGTGGGGTCCTCCACAAGGACCACGTCGCCGGGGTTGCAGAACACCTTGGTAGCGACATCCTGAGCGGACTGCGAGCCCGCGGTAATCACCACGTTCTCGGGTCTGGCGTCGAGGATTCCCTCCGCGGCCATGACCTCGCAGATCTGGCTGCGGAGTTCTTCCGTGCCCTGGCCGCCGCCGTACTGCAGGGCGGTCATTCCCTGCTCCGCGATGATCTTCGCGGCGGTCTGGCCGAGCCGCTCGAGCGGGAGGGACTGGAGGTAGGGACTGCCGCCAGCCAACGAGACGAGGCCGGGGCGCATCGAGATGTCAAAGACATCGCGGACTGCCGATTGCTTGATATTTGCTGCGCGCTCCGAGAAGAGATCCTCGTGGCGGTGGGCGGACGTAGCCGCGCGTTCGATTGCGTCAATTGCCTCGGCCGGAAGGACTGCTGCGGCGGCATCAAGTGTTTCGTGGGTCACAGGTCCAGACTACAGCCCGTGTTGTCTTGGGGGCAACGGTTGTTCACAAAAGACCGGTCCGCCATGTCACGCCGCGGCCGGCCGGACACAACAAGGCGTCCCCGGCAGCGGGAAGGCTGCCGGGGACGTCGAAGGTAACGGGGGAATCAAGAGGGCTACGCGGCGGCGGCCGTCCGGAACCCGGCGAGTGCGTCGAAGATGCCCTTGATCTGTTCGACTACTTCGGCGTCGTCCTTCGGGTGGACTTCGGCGAAGCGGACCAGGGAGCCGGGGATGGCCAGCTTGACGTCCTCGATAACCCGGGCGCCGGCGATGCCGACAGCCTTGCGGGCCTCATCCTGGGCCCAGACGCCGCCGAACTGGCCGAAAGCGGTGCCGACGACGGCGGTCGGCTTGCCGTTCAAGGCGCCTGCGCCATAGGGGCGGGACAGCCAGTCGATGGCGTTCTTGAGGGAGGCCGGGACAGTGCCGTTGTGCTCCGGGGTCACCAGGAGCAGGGTGTCGGCATCGTTGGCGGCGGCGCGCAGGGCGGCGGCGGCGGCCGGGACCTGGCCCTCAACGTCGATGTCCTCGTTGTAGAACGGGATGTTGCCGAGGCTCTCGTGGATGATGACCTCCACTTGCTCCGGCGCGTTCAGCCGGATGGCCTCGGCCAACTGCTGGTTGGTGGAACCGGCGCGGAGGCTGCCGACGAGGGTGAGGATGGTGTTCCTGGACATGCGAACTCCTGGCTGTCGCGCCGCGGACGGTCCTGCGGCTGGCGGATCGTGGAGGCCAGGGGCGGCCTTCACTGATCTAAACGGACTGCGGTCCGTTTATATTTCCCGGGGGCATACAATGTGCGGAGTGAGCTATATTCCAATTCGCACTGGCGCCGAGCCCGAGCGCCGGGATGCCGCCCGGAACCGCGAGGTGCTGCTTCGGTCCGCCCGCGAGCTGATCGGGGAATGCGGGGCGGACGGACTGACTATGGCCGCGCTGGCCCAGCGCGCGGGCGTGGGCAAGGGGACGGTGTTCAGGAGGTTCGGCAGCCGGGCCGGGCTCATGATGACTCTGCTCAGCGACGCCGAAGCCGAATTCCAGGGGCGCTTCATGTTTGGACCGCCGCCACTGGGTCCCGGCGCCGAGCCGCTGGAGCGGTTGATTGCCAGCGGCGTGGAACGCATCGCCTGGGTGCTGGAGTTCGGGGAGCTGGCCCGGGCTGCCGACGCGGCGGCGCACAACAGGTTCGATGTCCCCGCCGCGGTGCTCTGGCACCGGCATCTGGAGATGCTGCTTCGAAACGCCGGCGTGACGGCCGATCCCTGGCTCATGGCCACCTCGCTGAGCGCCACACTCGAACCCGAGCGCCTCCTGCACGCCGTCCGCGTGCACCGGATTTCCCCGGCGCGCCTCACAGCTTCCTGGTGTGAGCTCGTCTCGTGCGTAGTGCGCGCCGTCTAGCTGAGTCGGGACTTCCGGCGGGGCCACGGTGGCTACAATCCCGGAATTATTCATAACGATCTGACAGCTGACTTTCAGAATGCCGGGGCCGGGGGCATCCGGCGACAGCGTCCATGTGATAGTTTCCTCTGGAATGTGACCCGCAACATAGTCCACCCGGACTCGCCGAAAGGCCTGCGGGCGGCCAGACACCCGCTGGCCCTGATCCTCGATCGGCAGCGGCAACCCCCTGCGTGTGAGGGGGACTACGGAAGGATCGAGTTGTGAATCTTGTCATGAATCCGGCGCGCAGGCAGGCTGATCCGGCCCGCCAGACAGTACCCGGAACCGCACAGGCCACGGCGATCCAGAACTAGGCGTCCCGTGCTCCGATACCTCGCCAAACGCGCCATCACCTATGTCTTTATGATTTTCCTGACCACCACCGCCGGGTATTTTCTGGCCGTCAACACCCTTAAGCCCGCGCTGCTGGAGCAGGAACGGATTCCGCGGCCCACCCCCGAGCAGGTGGCCAACTCCTTCCGGCTCAAGGGCCTCGATCCGGAGCTCAGCCCGTGGGAGCGTTACGTCGAGTGGATCACGGCAATCCTCACCCGCTGGGACTGGGGACGCAGCCCCAACGGCGCGTTCGTCAACGCCGAGTTTGGCGACCGGGTCTGGATCTCGACCCGGCTGTTCCTGGCCTCCATCATCCTGACCCTGATCATTGGCGTCGCCCTGGGCGTCTACACCGCCGCCCGGCAATACAAAGCCTCGGACCGGGTCATCACCTCCTACAGCTACCTCGTATACATCGTGCCTGCACCGATCGCCTACTTCCTGGTGCAGCTCGGCGCCATCAACATCAACGAGACGGTGGGCGAACGCATCTTCTTCGTCACCGGTATTTCCACGCCGGGGCTGGAGGGGGACGCCTGGGTGCAATTCGTCGACATGCTGGCGCACTACGCGGTGCCGACTTTCGCGATCACGATCGTGGGCTGGGGCGCCTACCAGATCGCCCAGCGTCAATATCTTCTGGACAACGTCAACGCCGACTTTGTCCGGACCGCGCGGGCCAAGGGCCTCACCCGGAACCAGGCCATCAGCCGGCATGCCCTGCGGGTGTCCTTCATTCCGGTGGCGCAAAGCATCGCCTTCACCATTCCGGCGATCTTCGCAGGCGGCTTTTTCGCCGAGAAGATCTTCGCCTGGCACGGCGTCGGCTCCTGGAGTATCGACGCGATCGCCCTGCAGGACGTCAACGCCGCGACGGCGACCCTCGCCTACGGCTCCGTGATCTTCGCGATCGGCGCCATCCTCGCGGACTTCGCCACCACGCTTGTCGACCCTAGAGTGCGGGTGCAGTAACCATGACCAACCTGAATGCCATCGATCCGGTGGCCGTCGCCGAAGAGGCCAAGCTCGAGAACAGCGATGTGGTGATCGGCAAGACCACAATCATCCTGCGGCGCTTCCTGCGCAACAGGACGGCCGTCGCGGGCCTGGTTATCTTCCTGGCCCTGACCCTCTTCTCCTTCGTGGGCGGCTTCTTCAGCAGCTGGGACAAGGAGACTATCGACCCCTTCAACATCGGCATGCCGCCGTCGGCCGAGCACCTGCTGGGCACCTCCCAGGCCGGCATCGACCTCTATGCCCTGACCGTGGAGGGCACCAGGATCTCGATCCTGATCGGCCTCGTCGTCGGCCTCGTCTCGGTGCTGATCGCCGCCGTCTACGGCTGCACCATGGCCTACTTCGGCGGCAAGGTGGACAAGGTCATGCTGTTCATCCTCGAAGCCCTGATCATGATGCCGGCCCTGCTGGTGGTCGCCGTGGCCACAAGCGGCGGCGGTAACGGCCTGCAGCAGACCCTGCCCAGCTGGCTCCTATTGATCATCGTCCTGCTGGTCTTCAGCTGGATGGGCACAGCCCGCCTCATCCGCTCGCTCTCCATGTCCCTCATGTCGCGTGACTTCGTCAAGGCGGCCCAATACATGGGAATCCCGCCGCGGCGCATCGTCTGGCGGCACCTCGTCCCCAACATCGGCTCGCTTCTGGTGCTGGACATCACCCGCGGCATTACCGGCGCGATCCTGGCCGAGGTGGCATTCTCCTTCATCGGCATCGGCATCAAGGTCCCGGACGTCAGCCTGGGCGTGCTGATCGGCCAGGCCACGTCCCAGGTCTCCACCTTCCCCTGGATGTTCTGGGTCCCGCTGGCCGTCATGTTCCTGCTGACGGGATCGCTCGCCATGATGAATGACGGTCTGCGGGACGCGTTCGACCCCAGCTCCAGTTCCGTTGGCCGCGCCAAGAGCGGCCGCGCCAATTCGGGCCGCGCCAATTCGGGCACAACGCAGAAGACCGCAAAGAAGATGACCCCATGAGCCAAGAAATCACCGCCGGCACCGAACCCGCCGGCCTCTCCGCCGGCCGCTCCACTGTTGAGCGCCTGCACGTGGCCGGGCTGCACGCCGCAGTTGATGCCCCGGCGGGCGCCGTGCTCTCGGTCCGGGACCTGAACGTCCGCTTCAATACCGAAAATGGCGTGGTGCACGCCGTGCGTGGCATCGACTTCGATCTCAGGGCCGGCAAGACCCTCGGCATCGTGGGCGAATCCGGCTCGGGCAAATCCGTCACGTCCATGGCCATCATGGGCCTGCTGCCCCCGACGGCGGAGGTCACCGGCTCGGTCCAGCTCTTGGGCAGCGAACTGCTGGGCCTCAGCGACAAGGCCATGTGCCGGTACCGCGGAAACGACATCGCCATGGTGTTCCAGGACCCGCTCTCCTCCCTGACTCCTGTCTACACGGTGGGCAACCAGATCATCGAGGCGCTGACGGTCCACAACCCGAACATGAGCAAACTGGCCAAGGAGGTGCGCGCCGTCGAACTTCTCGGCATGGTGGGCATCCCCAGCCCGAAGGACCGGCTCAAGGCCTTCCCGCATGAGTTCTCCGGCGGCATGCGCCAGCGCGTGATGATCGCCATCGCGATCGCCAACAACCCGCGCGTGCTCATCGCGGATGAGCCGACGACGGCGCTCGACGTCACCATCCAGGCGCAGGTCCTCGAGGTGCTGCACACCGCGCAGGAGGAGACCGGCGCCGCCGTCGTGATGATCACCCATGACCTCGGTGTGGTGGCGGGTCTGGCTGACGACATCATGGTGATGTACGCCGGCAAACCGGTGGAAACGGGCACCGTGGATGACATCTACTACAACCCGCGGATGCCGTACACGATGGGCCTGCTCGGTGCCGTGCCGCGCGTTGACGTGGCCGAGAAGTCCTCCCTGGTGCCGATCGAGGGCATCCCACCGAACCTGGTCCATACCCCCACGGGGTGCTCCTTCGCGCCGCGCTGCCCGCTGGTCAGCGATTCGTGCCTGGCGGGTGAGCCGGAGCTGTGGCCGGTCACGGGCAGCGGGGATCACAAGGCCGCCTGCATCAAGACTGATTCGCTCGCCGCGGAGGTGGACGTCCATGAGCTCTTCAAGGCACCGCCTGTGCCGGTGTCACGCTTCGATGCCATCCCGCGTGAGGAGCGCAGGGCCGTGCTGGAGCTCAAGGACGTCAAAAAGCACTTCCCGTTGATGAAGGGTGCCCTGATCAAGCGCCGGATCGGCACCGTCAAGGCGGTGGACGGGCTCAGCTTCGACATCCGGGAGGGCGAGTGCTTCTCGATCGTGGGTGAGTCCGGCTGCGGTAAGACCACCACGTTGCTGGAGATCATGGAGTTCCACAAAGACCAGGACGGCGAGGTGGTCATCGGCGGCCTGAGCAACAAGGAAGCCGCGGATGCCAGGACCAAGAGCGCCATGCGCAAGGAACTCCAGATGGTGTTCCAGGACCCCACCGGCGCGCTGGACCCCCGCTTCACCGTCTTCGAGGTGCTGTCCGAGCCGCTGGAAAACGCGGGGATGGCCAAGCCCGAGATCCGGAAGCGGATCATGGAGCTGATGAAGCTCGTGGGCCTGCAGCCGGACCACGTCAACCGTTTCCCCAACCAGTTCTCCGGCGGCCAGCGCCAGCGCATCGGCATTGCCCGCGCCCTTGCCGTGAACCCCAAACTGGTGGTCCTCGACGAGCCGGTGTCCGCCCTGGACGTGTCCGTGCAGGCCGGTGTCATCAACCTGCTGGACCAGCTCCGCGCCGAACTCGGGCTGAGCTATCTGATGGTGGCCCACGACCTGTCCGTCGTGCGTCACATCTCCAACCGCGTTGCCGTGATGTACCTGGGAAAAATCGTGGAAATCGGAGCCGTCGACGCCGTCTTCGACAACCCGCGGCACCCCTATACCCGCGCGTTGCTCTCGGCCATTCCCGTGCCGGACCCGCAGCTGGAGCGCACCCGCGAACGCATCATCCTGCAAGGCGATCTGCCCTCGCCGCTCGAAGCACCCAAGGGCTGTAACTTCGCCACCCGCTGCCCGGTGTTCGCCGCCCTTCCCCCCGTTAAACAGGAGAAGTGCCTGACGCTGGAACCCGGCCTGGAAATGGCGGCGGCTCCCGCGGCGGCCCGCACAGACCAGCACTATGCCTGTTTCTATCCCGACGGCGAACTGGACGCGGACATGCTCGTTGTCCACGAAACCAGCTGACAGCCCGGATCTTACGCAACACACCACGCACGAAAAATGAAGGGGAACACATGAAGAATCTCACCAAGATCGGCGGAGCGGCAGTCGTAGCGGCGGCCCTCACGCTGACTGCCTGCGGCGGCGGCACCGCTGCCAAGGGCCCGGATGCCGGCAAGGGCCAGGACGCGGGAAGCGATGTGGCCAAGCTCGTCAGCATCAACGCCAAGGATGCCAAGGACCTTCAGCCGGGCGGCACCGTCACCCTGCCGCTGGGCAACATCGGACCGGACTTCAACGGTTTCTCCAACAACGGCAACAGCGCCGACAACTCGGCTCTGATGGTGCCCATGAACCCTGCTGCCGTCAACAGCGGCGGCATGGGTGGTTGCTGGAAGATTGACTTCGACGGGAAAGCTACGCCGAACAAGGATTTCTGCGAAGACGTCAAGAGTGAGCTCAAGGACGGCAAGCAGACCATCACCATCAAGGTGAACGAGAAGGCCAGCTACAACGACGGAACCCCCATCGATGTCAAGACCTTCGAAAACACCTGGAATATGCTCAAGGGTGAAAACAAGGATATCGATGTGGTCTCCTCCGGCGCCTACGAGTTCGTGGAGTCGGTCAAGGCCGGTGCCAGCGACAAGGAAGTTGTGGTCACCACCACCCAGCCGGTTTACCCGCTTGACGCCTTGTTTTTTGGCCTGGTCCACCCTGCCGTGAACACCCCGGCGATCTTCAACGAAGGCTTCACCGGTGACATGCACCCGGAGTGGATGGCCGGCCCGTTCAAGCTGGACAAGTACGACGCTGCCGCGAAGACGGTCACCCTCGCCCCGAACGACAAGTGGTGGGGCGCCAAGCCGGTCCTGGAAAAGGTGGTCTTCCGCCAGCTTGAGCTCAGCGCCCAGATCGCAGCGTTCAAGAACGGTGAAATCGATGGTGTGTCCGCCAACACCATTGCGCTCTACAAGCAGCTTGACGGCACCAAAAACTCCGAGGTCCGCCGCGGCCAGCGCCTCTTCGCCGGCGGCCTGAATCTGAACGCCCAGAAGGCGCCGATGACCGACGTCGCGATCCGCAAGGCGGTTTTCGCCGCCGTCGACCGCGAGGCGCTGCGTAAGGTCCGTTTCAACGGCCTGAACTGGGAGGAGCCCAGCTCCGGATCGATGATGCTGCTGCCGTTCTCCAAGGACTACCAGGACAATTACCCCGTCAAGGAAACCGGCCCCGAGGCCGCCAAGAAGGTCCTGGCCGACGCCGGCTACACGGCCAACGCCGCCGGCATCATGGAGAAGGACGGCGTTCCCGCCGCCTTCAAGATCAGCAACTTCGGTGACGACCCCACCACCCTGGCCTTCACGCAGACCCTGCAGAACCAGCTCAAGGCCGGCGGCATGGATGTCGGGATCGACCAGCGTGCCTCCGCCGACTTCGGCAAGGTTCTTGGCAGCCGCGACTTCTTTATGAGCGTCTCCGGTTACACCGTGGGCGCGGACGCCACCGACGCTGTCAAGCAGTTCTACGATTCCAAGACGAACGAGAACGAACTGGGCGACGCCGAACTGGATGCCGACATCAAAAAGCTCTCCAGCATCGCCGACAACGCCGAGCGCAACAAGGCGGCCATGGACGTCGAAAAGAAGCACATGGAGAAGTACTTCTCCATGGGTGTTGTGATGAACGGCCCGCAGATCTCCTTCGTGCGCACCGGCTTGGCCAACTACGGCCCGTCCTTGTTCAAGAGCCTGTCCCAGGTTCCGGACTGGACCACCCTCGGCTGGGAAAAGAAGTAACTCCCCGCTAAGTCACACCGCCCCGCAGCGACGGCCGGCGCCCCCTGGATTGTCCGGGCGGGTGCCGGCCGTCGCCGTCTGACCGGCGGCCGCCGGGGTAGCGTGGAGCCATGACACCAGACTCCACCCGGCCCATCCGCGCCGCCGTCGCCGGCTACGGCCTCTCCGGCAGTGTCTTCCATGCCCCGCTGCTCGCGGCCAACCCTGCATTTTCCCTCGACGTCATTTCCACGTCCGACGCCGGCAGGCAGTCCGCGGCTTCCGCCCGCTACCCGGGGACCCGGCTTGTGGACACCCCCGCAGACATCCTCGGCCTCGCCGGCGACCTGGACCTGCTGGTGCTCGGGACCCCGCCGGCCACCCACTATCCGCTCGCGAAAGCGGCGCTGGAAGCCGGGCTCGACGTCGTCGTCGACAAGCCCTTCACGGTGCGCAGCGCCGAAGGGGAGGAGCTGATCGGCCTCGCCGCAGGGCTGGGCCGGGTGCTCAGCGTATTCCAGAACCGGCGCTGGGACGGCGACTTCCTGACCGTCCGCGGCCTGGTGGACAGCGGCGCGCTGGGCACCATAGCCCGGTTCGAATCGCGCTTTGAACGCTGGTCCCCCGCGGTCGCCAAGGCCTGGAAGGCAGCTGCGGCGGCGGACGACGGCGGCGGGGTGCTGTTCGACCTCGGCACCCACCTGCTGGACCAGGCAGTGCAGCTGTTCGGTCCCGCCACGGTCACGCACGCGGAACTGGAGGCACGGCGGCCGGGGGAGAAGGCCGACGACGACGTGTTCCTCGCCCTGCGGCACGAATCCGGGGTCACGAGCCACCTGTGGATGAACATGCTCTGCGCCCAGCAGGGTCCGCGCTTCCGGCTCCTGGGCAGCGGGGGCGGCTTCACCAAGCACGGCATCGACCCGCAGGAGCCTTTCATCGTGGCCGGCGGCAGCCCGCTGGACCCTGACTACGGCGTCGAAGATCCGGATTGGGCCGGGCTGCTGGGCCGGGACGGGCACCTGGACCGGCTGCCCTCCGAGCGCGGCGCGTACCCGGAGTTTTACCGGATCCTGGCGGACAAGATCAACGACGGCGGCGCGGCCTCGGCGCTGCCGCTGCCGGTGGACCCGGCGGGACCGGTGGAGGTCCTGCGGCTGATGGAGCGGGCGCGGGCACTGGCTTAAGGTCTTAAAAAGCAATCGACTGCTCCCCATCCGCCGTTTTGGGGGTCCAAAAGGGCGGATGGGCCCACGCCGGCAGGGTTCCCTGGCCGAGCTTGCGAGGCGAGGGGGCCGGTGGGGAGCAGTCGATGCGGTGCTGCTTATGCGGAGACGAGCTCGTGCCAGTCGGCGACGAGAGGCAGGTGGTGCGCCTCGGAGACCGAGCGGTGCGCAACCTTGCCACCGGCGATGTTCAGGCCGGCGGCGAGGGCCGCGTCGCGGTCAAACGCGGCCTTGACGCCCAGGTTGGCCAGCGACACCGCGTAACGCAGGGTGACGTTGGTCAGTGCGTAGGTGGAGGTGTTCGGAACGGCGCCCGGCATGTTGGCAACGCAGTAGAAGATGGTGTTGTGCACCTTGTACGTCGGTTCCTGGTGCGTGGTGGGGTGCGTGTCCTCGAAGCAGCCGCCCTGGTCCACCGCGATGTCCACCAGCACGGAGCCGGGCTTCATCCGGGAGACGAGCTCGTTGGTGACCAGCTTCGGGGCCTTGGCGCCCGGGATCAGCACGGAGCCGATCACGAGGTCGGCGTCGACCACGGACTTCTCGATCTCGTAGGCGTTGGAGGCAACGGTCTTCAGGCGGCCCTGGTACTGGGCATCGAGTTCGCGCAGGCGGTTGATGTTGATGTCCAGGATGGTAACGTCGGCGCCGAGGCCCAGGGCCATGGCGGCGGCGTTGGTGCCGGCGACGCCGGCGCCCAGGACAACCACCTTGGCCGGGCGGACCCCCGGGACCCCGCCGAGCAGCACACCCTTGCCGCCGGCCGGAGCCATCAGCGAGGTGGCGCCCACCTGGACGGACAAGCGGCCGGCAACCTCGGACATCGGGGCCAGCAGCGGCAGCGTGCGGCCTTCCTGGACAGTCTCGTAGGCGATGGCGGTGACGCCGGTGTTGATGAGTTTGTGCGTCAGTTCCGGCTCGGCGGCCAGGTGCAGGTAGGTGAAGAGGATCAGGTCCTTGCGGAAACGGTGGTATTCGGCCTTGACCGGCTCCTTGACCTTCATGACCATGTCGGCGCGGGCCCAGACGTCGTCGGCGTCGGCGACAATCTCGGCGCCGGCGATGGCGTATTCCTCGTCCGTGATGCCCGAGCCCAGGCCCGCGCCGCGCTCCACCAGGACCGAGTGGCCGTGGGTGCGGAACTCGTGGACGCCGGCAGCCGTGATGGCGACGCGGAATTCGTTGTTCTTGATCTCTTTGGGGACACCGATGATCATTTTTGGGCTCCAGTGGTGGCGGCCTCGCGGGCCTGGGTGTATACGGGGAAGTCGTAGTTCCAGAGTAAATCCCGTTGTGAGGCAGGCGACAGGCTACGCCGCCCGGTCCGGACGGCTTTCCGCGGAATGGCGCGGTTCTTGAAATCCTGCGCTCGACATTTGTCGAAGCGGCAAGCGTCAGGTGTCGCCTGCTGTCCGCCGGCCTCGCGGCGTCGTGGCTTTCGCAGCGGGACCCCGCCGGGCAGTAGTCTGGCAGCATGGCGCAGCAGGAGGTGGAGCAGCTCGTGGAGCAGGTGGCGCTGAAGCTTGGCCGCGGCCTGTCGCTGGAGGACCTCGACGGCCTCCTGCTCGCTTACAGCTCCAACCAGTCCCACGCCGACCGGGTCCGGGTGAACTTCCTACTCAGCAAACGCGTGGCCGTGGACGTCAGTGCCTGGCAGCTCTCGCACGGGATCGCGACGGCAGTCCGGCCCGTCGTCGTGCCGGCGAACGAGGCGCTGGGCATGCTGGGCCGCGTCTGCGTGCCCCTGCTGGTGCGCGGTTTCCGGGTGGGCTACCTGTGGGTCCAGCTGGATGCCGAGGAGCCGAACGCGGCGTCGGTCCTCGCCCAGCTGCCCGGGGTCGGCCGCGAAATGGAGCAGCTCTCCGCCCTGCTGCTGGACTCCAATACCGCAGAGTCCGAATTCCGGCGCCGGCGCGAGCAAGAGTTCCTGGCCGCCTGCAAGGGCGAGTCCAACGCCTCCGCGGCCGTGGCCGGCTGGAAGGAAGTGCAGGGCCGCGGGCCCTGGCAGCTGGTGACCGTGCTGGATGCCGACGGCTGGGCAGAAGCGGCGGACCCGATCGCCTCCACCCTGATCCACCGCTCCGCCGCGCTGCAGGCCACCATCGGGGTGGACGCGGCCCTGTTCAGCGCCGGCACCGAAACCCACGCCGTCGTGCTGTTCAGGGGGTCCACCGGCCGGGCGGACCACGCCCAGGTGCTGGTGCACTACCAGCTGGAACTGGCCAAGCGCTCCGGGCGGTCCGTGCGCCGCATCATCCTCGGGACTTCCGAGGGATTCGCCAAGCCCCGCGAGATGGCGGAGGCCTACCGGCAGTCCCGGCAGGCTGCCCAGGCCGCGGCGGTGGATCCCCAGCTGGGCGAACTCGTGGACTGCCGGGCCACGGGCCTCTACCAGCTGCTGGCCTCCGCCGGCGGCGGGGCGGGGGCCTGGGCGGACGCGGGCTCGGTGTACTTCCGGATACTGGAGGACCATGACCGGAACCATGAGCTCCTGCCCGTGCTGGAGCTGTTCTACGACAATGACGGGTCCGTCCAGGATGTGGCGGACAAGCTGCACCTGCACCGGAGCAGCATCTACAACCGGCTGGGCCGGATCCGCCAGCTCCTCGGCGTGGATCCGCTCAAGGGGATGGCCCGGGTGGAGCTCCATGCGGCGCTCAAGGCGCGACGCTGGGCGGGCCGGCCAAGGATCTAGAGTGCTCTAGCCGCCGTGGCCGTCGCGTTTGGACCGCTCGACGTCCAGGGGGAGGTCCGATGCGGGGCGGGCAGGGTCATCACGCGCTGCCTCCTGCGCCGACTCCCGCGCCGTTTCCCGCGCCTTCTCCTTCCTGCGGAGAGAGATCCGGCCGTCCATCCACATGGCGACGGCGACAAACGCGACACAGCTGGACATAAAAGCGGCCGTATTGTTCAGCCCCATCACGGTTCCGAGGATGCCGGTGAGCACCATGGCGGCAATGCCGGCCACGATGTGCCACCCTCTGAACTTACCCACCGTCCAAGCGTAACCCCGGCCTTCTCCGCGTTTCCGCGCAGGACCGGGATCGTTGCTTGATCCTTATCACGCGGTCATGGAGCATCCGCCGCTCCGTCATTTCCGGCGGCGGGAGCACCGTCGGCTGTGCTGCTCTTCTTCTGGTTTTCGAGCCACGCCATGATGTCGGCCAGCCGAATGCGGCGGTGCGTGCCGCGGTATTCCACCGGAATTTCGCCCCGGTCCGTCATGTTCCGCAGGTAGGTGTGCGAGATGCCCGCAAGCTCCGCAGCCTTCGAGGTGGTCAGCATTTCCTCGACGCTGCCGACGGTGACGGACTCGCCGCGGCTGAACCTGCCCAGCAGGTCGACGACGGCGTCCCTCGCCTGGGGCGGAAGCCGGTGCACAGTGCCGTCCACGAACACCGTGATGTCGTCGCTGCCGCTGAGGGCGTACGTGAGTTTCTGTGCGTCCTCGGCCGGAAGCCCGGCCGTCACCCGGGGAGCAATCAGTGTCATGGTGGCATCCTAGCGCCCCGGGCAGGGCCTCACATCCTGCTGCTACAGGCCGAGCTCGTCCAGGACCGGCAGCTTCTCCCGCACCCGGGCCCGCGCCGCGGCGGCGCTTGGCGCGGAAAGTGCAAGCTGGGCCAGCTCCTGCGCCTCGGCCAGCGTGACCGTCTTAAGCACGGCGGACACGGCCGCGAGGGAACGTGCCGTCATGGACAGGGTGGAGACGCCGAGCCCGGTGAGGACGACGGCGAGGGCCGGGTCCGCGGCGGCCTCACCGCAGACGCCCACCGGCTTGTTGTGGCCCTCCGCCGCGGAGCCTTCGACCGTGAGGCTGACCAGCCGGAGCACGGCGGGCTGCCAGGGGGTGTTCAGCGCCGCGAGCGGGCCGAGCTGGCGGTCCGCGGCCATGGCGTACTGGGTGAGGTCGTTGGTGCCCAGGCTGGCGAAGGCCACCTCCCGGAGGATGGCCTCGGCCGTGAGGGAAGCCGAGGGGACCTCCACCATAACGCCGGGGGTTTTGATCCCCGCCTCCGTGCACAGCGCGGCGAAGCGGGCGGCTTCCTCCGCCGTCGAAATCATCGGCGCCATCACCCAAACGTCGGCCGCGGATTCGCGTTCGGCACGGGCTATGGCCTGCAGCTGGCGTTCCAGCACGCCGGGCGTGGTGAAGTCGGTCCGGTAGCCGCGGACGCCGAGCGCCGGGTTGGGCTCGGTGGCGTCGGTCAGGAACGGCAGCGGCTTGTCCGCGCCGGCGTCGAGCGTGCGCAGAACCACTTTCTTGCCGGGGAAGGCGTCGAAAACGCCCTTGTAGGCCACGGCCTGTTCATCCACGGTGGGCTCGGTGTCCCGTTCCAGGAAGCAAAACTCGGTTCGGAACAGCCCCACCCCCTGGGCGTTGAGCCTGGCGGCGGCCACGGCGTCCTTGGCGCCCCCGACGTTGGCGAGGAGCGGGACTAGGTGGCCATCCGCCGTCGTGCCCGTGCCGTCAAAGTCCGCCAGCAGTGAGGCGGTGGCGGCCCAATGTCCGGCGGCGGTGCGCTGGGACTCGTCCGGATCTGCGGTGATGAGGCCGGCGGCACCATCCACGTAGACTTCGGTGCCGTCCGCGAGGCGGTCGACGCCGGTTGCCGCAACGACGGCGGGCAGGCCGAGCGAGCGGGCAATGATCGCCGTGTGGGACTGGGGCCCGCCGCCGGCGGTGAGCAGGGCAAGGACCTTCTCCGGGTCCAGGGTGGCCGTGTCCGCCGGAGCCAGGTCCTCGGCGATCAGGATGAACGGGGTCGAGGAAGTGGGGATCCCCGGGGCGGGCACGCCGCGCAGTTCCGCCACGATCCGGGCGCGGACGTCCAGGACATCGGTGGCTCGCTGGGCCATGTAGCCGCCCAGGTTGTGCAGCATTTCCGCGACGGAGGCGCCGGCTTCCCAGATGGCGCGCTGGCCGGAGGTGCCGCGGGCGATCAGCTTGGCGGCGCTCTTCAGCAGCATGGTGTCCGTGGCCATGAGGGCCGTGGCTTCCAGCACGGCTTTCCCGTCGCCGCTGACCGTCCCGGCCCGGGCTTTGAGCTGGTCGTGGACGGCCTTCGCGGCGGTTTTCAGCGCAGCCGTTTCTTCCTCAGCCGTGACGCCGGCGGGCAGTTGTTCGCCGGCGGGGGGTGCGCTGATCGGTTTGGGCATCTGGCGGATGGTGCCGATGACACGGCCGGGGCTGACGCCTACGCCTGGGAAGTTCTGCACTGAAAGTCCTCATTCTCTGCCGTGGGCCAGAAAGCCGGTTCGGGTGCCGCTGATGATCTGTGTGGCTTGACCCGGAAAGGCGGCTGGCAGTTGCGTCAACCGCCGGGGCGCGGTACCCAAAAAAATTGTATGTGATGCACTGCATCTGACGTTGCTACAGGCGCCTGTTGCTGGGCGCCGGGGTGCCGGGGTGCGTGTTGCTTGGCGCCGGGGCGCCGGGTGCCGTGTCATCGGGGAGCCCGGGTGATGGGTGCGGGGTAGCGGGTGCCGTGTGATCGGGGAGCCCGGCCGCCGCAGCTGCTCCCAGGTCCGGTCGACCGCCGATTCGTCGCGTTCGCGTGCTACAGAACCGCTTCGGTGCCCGCCGTCGTGGTCCTCATGGTCATCTGTGTCCCCAACCCGCCGAGGTGACAGTTAAGGCCCATGTTTCCCGGAAACATGGGCCTTAACTGTCACCTCGTGAGGCGGGAGCGTGCGGTGGTGCGGTGGTGTGCCGTGCGACGGGCGGGGCTCAGGCCCTGGCTGAATCCTTCGCGGAACCCTTGGGAACGAAGAGTGTCTCGGCCTGTTCCAGGGACATTCCGTTGGTCTCCGGCACCTTGAACTTCACGAAGAAGAACGACGCCGCCGCGAACATGGCGTAGATGGCGTAGGTCACGGGCAGGGACGCCGCAGCCATGACCGGGAAGCTCAGGGTGATGGCGAAGTTGGCGATCCACTGGGCTGCAGCGGCGAGGCCCAGTGCGCGGGCGCGGATCCGGGACGGGAAGATCTCACCCAGCAGCACCCAGACGAGCGGGCCCCAGGACGCGCCGAAGCTGATCACGAAGACGTTGGCGGCAACTAGCGCGGCCGGGCCCCACACACCGGGCAGTGATATGGCATCGCCGGCTCCGGTGGCGGACCCGAAGGCCAGGGCCATGGTGCCCAGCGAGACCGCCATGCCGATGGAACCCGCGAGCAGAATGGGCCGGCGGCCGATCCTGTCCACCAGGGCGATCGCCACCAGGGTCACCAGAATGTTTGTGATCGCGGTGGCCACGGAGATCGTCAGGGAGTCCTTCTCCTGGAAGCCGACAGCCTTCCACAGAGTGGTGGAGTAGTAGAAGATCACGTTGATGCCGACGAACTGCTGAAGCACGGAGAGGATGATGCCGATCCACACCACGGGCTGTAGGCCGAAGACCTTGCCGCGCAGGGAGCCCTTCTGGCCGGCGACCTTGTCCTCCTCGATGGCCTTCTTGATGTCGCGCAGCTGGCGGTCAGTGTCCTCGGCCGGGGCGATGGACTGGAAAATCTTGAGGGCTTCCTCATCTTTGCCCTGGAACACCAGGAACCGCGGCGACTCGGGCAGGGTATACGCAATCCAGCCGTAGACCACTGCGGGCACGGCGCCGGCAAGGAACATCCAGCGCCAGGCTTGAATACCGAACCAGAGCTCCTGGCCGGCGCCGCCGGCGAAATTCGCGAAGAGGGCGTCCGAGAGGAGTGCGGCGAAGATGCCCATGGTGATGGCGAGCTGCTGGAGCGACGCCAGCCTGCCACGGACGTGGCGCGGGGATATCTCGGAGATGTACGCCGGGGCGATCACGGAGGCCAGGCCGATGCCCAAACCGCCGACGAGGCGCCAGAAGATAAGGTCCCACACACCGAAGGCGAAGCCCGTGCCGATGGCACTGACCAGGAACAGCAGGGCGCCGATCTTCATGGCGGGGATGCGGCCGTAGCGGTCGGCGACTTTGCCGGCCAGGTAGGCACCCGCCGCGCAGCCGAGCAGTGCCACGGCCACGGCAAAGCCGGTCACGGCCTCGCTGAGCGCGAACTCATCCTTTATCGCGTCCACGGCGCCGTTGACCACGGAGGAGTCGAAACCGAAGAGGAAACCGCCGACGGCGCCCGCCACGGCCAGCCAGATGACCCGCTGGGGGATCTTGGCTGCGGTCTGGTCTTGCGTGGTTGTCATCTGGCTCCCTCGGCATTTCGCGTTCCGCGGCCTGCGCCGCAGCTACCAAGTCTTACACCGGAGCGGAGGCGACGCCCGTCACGCGCCGTAGAAGTGAGAGGAAACACACTTTGGCGGGCTCCGCGGGCAGGCGCCGGCGGCGTCGGACGCCGTCCGTCGCCGAGGTGAGATTTCGCGCCCATGTCTCGTCCAGTCATGGGCGCGAAGTCTCACCTCGGCGGCCCTGGCCCATGAAGTCCGAAGGGTAGGCGGTGGCGGGGTGCGGATAACTTAGGCGGGGTGTGGATAACCTAAGCGGGCGGCGCCGGTTTCCCTCATGATGAGGGAATGCGCAGACTCGAGCTCCCAACGACGCTGGCGGAGGGATCATTCTCCGTCCTGGCTGCCGATGCGGCCGGGATCCCCCGGAAGCGGACCCGCGCCCAGGACCTAATCACCGTGTCCCGCGGCATCCGCGTTCCGCCCGGCAGCGGCGCACACGGCACCGCAGCCCTGCGGGCCTATTGCCAACTCGACGGATGCACCGTGCTCTGTCACTTCACTGCGGCGAGGATCTGGCGCGTTGGCCTTCCGCCGTGGGCAGACTGCGACTGGAGGATCCACCTTGCCCGGCCGCGGGGCGGCAGCATCCCGACACGGGCGAACGTGGCGGGGCACCGCCTCGCGCTGCGGCCCGGGGACGTGGTGATGTTCGACGGCGTCCGGGTTACCTCGCCCGAACGCACCTACCTCGACCTGGCCGCGACTCTGCCGTTGGACGATCTCGTGGCTGCCGGGGATTCCTTGGTGTCCGAACACGGTCCGGAGTTCCCGTCCCCCCGGGCGGCCCTGGCGAGCATCGAGACGCTGAACCGGATGCTGCTCCAGCACCCCGGAGCTAGGCACATCCGGCGGGCACGGGAGGCCCTGGCGCTCGTACGCGTCGGCGCGGATTCCCCTCCGGAGACGCGGCTGCGCCTCGCCGTCGTCCGCGGTGGCCTGCCGGAGCCGGAGCTCAACCACGTGGTCTGGGGGCCGGCCGGAGCCCCGGAGCTGTGGCCGGACGCGGCGTATCCGGCCTACGGGGTAGCGCTGCAGTACGACGGGCTCCACCATGGCGGGGTCAGCCAGCATCTGCGCGACATCCGCCGTGCCCGAACCACGGAAAGGCTGGGCTGGTGCGAGGTGCGGGTCGCAAAGGACGATCTGGCGGGGGAGTGCCCCACTGTCGTCGGGAGGGTCCGGCGTGTTCTCCTGTCCCGTGGATGGACGCCGAGGTGAGACTTCGCGCCCATTTGCCCTCGAGTCTTGGGCGCGAAGTCTCACCTCGGCGACTCAGCGCTCGACCAGTATTCCGTCCGGATCGCACCAGATCATCGCCCCGGGCCGGAGGGCGACGCCGTCGATCTCGACTTCCACGTCGCTCTCGCCGGCGCCTGCTTTGGCGCTCTTGCGCGGGTTGCTGCCCAGCGCCTTCACCCCGAGCGGCAGCCCGGCGATGGCCGCCCGGTCGCGGATGGCGCCGTTGACGACGACGCCGGACCAGCCGTTGGCGACGGCGCTCGCCGCGATCAGGTCGCCCATCAGCGCCGTGCGCAGCGAGCCGCCGCCGTCCACCACCAGGACGGCGCCGTCCCCGGGCGTGGCCAGAGTTGACTTGACCAGGGCATTGTCCTCAAAACAGCGGATGGTCCGGACCGGGCCGTGGAAATGCGTCCGCCCGCCGACCGACTGGAATTGCAGGGCCACGGAGTCGAGCTCCTCGCCCCGTTCGTCGAAGAGATCGGCGGTGTTTACGGCGGATGCGGTCACGGGTTCTCCCTGATGCTGGAAATAGTCGGCGGGCGTTGCTCCCCACGATAGTCTGGGCCCACACCGATTTTCAGCCTTAGCCATCAGTTCCGGGGGGAACCACATGAGCCTGTCCGATCTACCCGGAGCAGATCCGGACCCAGCTCTCACGAGTCAGGCCGCAAATGGCCCGGCGGCGGTGGCACTCGCGGAACCTGAGCGGCGCGTCCGGCCCGTCTGGATCACCGGGGTGGTGCTCGTCAATGTCGGCATCAATGCGGCGTTCTTCGGTCCGATCCAGGTGCTGCTCGGCCAGCAGGCCGCGGCCTTCAGCGAGGGGGACAAGGAGGCGATCCTGGCTCTGGTGACCGGTGCAGGCGCCGCGGTATCGCTCGTAGCCAGCCCGCTGTTCGGCGCCTTCAGCGACCGGACCACCTCGCGGCGGGGCCGGCGCGTGCCGTGGGTGCTCTTCGGGGCGGTCCTCGGCGCCGCAGCACTCATCGCACTGGCGGGGGCGCCCAACGTCGCCGTCATGACCCTGCTCTGGTGCCTCGTGCAGGCCGGCTGCAACGGTGCCTACGCCGCCATCACTGCCGCCATTCCGGACCGGGTGCCGGTGGCGCAGCGCGCCACGGTGGGCGGCCTCGGGGCCATGGGGCAAACGGTCGGCATCCTGATCGGCGCGGTGATCGCCGCCGCCGTCACAGGGAACTTCGCCGTCGGCTACCTTGTCTGTGCCGTGGCGCTTCTCGCCGGCGTCGTACTGTACTTCTTCACGAACGACGACGTCCCGCTGCCCGCGCAGGCCCGTCCCCCGTTCAGCCTGGCCGGCTTCGTGAAGGGCTTCTGGATCTCCCCGGCGCTCTACCCCGACTTCGCCTGGGCCTGGCTGACCCGGCTGCTTGTGAACATCGGCAACCACATGGTCACCCTCTACCTGCTGTTTTTCCTCACGGACGCCGTCCACCTTGAAGAAACGCAGGGCATGGCGCCGGAGTTCGGCGTGCTGATCCTGACCGGGCTCTACGCGGTGATGGTGATCATCACGAGCGTCATTGGCGGCCCGCTGAGCGACCGGATGGGGAAGCGGAAGCCGCTGGTCATCATCTCCTCGGTCATCATCGCGGTGGCTTCGCTGATCCTCGCCTTCACGCCGACCTGGACCGGCGCCCTGATCGGCGCCTCCGTGCTGGGAATCGGCTTCGGCTGCTACCTCGCCGTGGACTTCGCCCTCATCACCGAGGTGCTGCCCTCCGCGCTGAGCCGCGGCAAGGATCTGGGCGTCATCAACATCGCCAATTCCCTGCCGCAGGTCCTCGCTCCGCTCATCGCATTCCCCTTCGTGACCATGTGGGGAGGATACGTTTCGCTGTACGTGGCAGCCGCTGTCATCGGGCTGCTGGGCGCCGTGTTCGTGGTCAAGATCAAGGGCGTGGACTGACGCCGCAGGGACGCTGAGGAGGCGCCACCGGAGGCGCCGCCGGGCTTCCGTTTGACTGGCTGACCGCCCGGTGGCGTGGCGTATAGTGGACGGGAATTGCCGCGGCAGCGCTATGGGGGATCCCTCCCGGCTGCCGAGAAAACCGAACCCGGAACGCTGCTGATGCCTGACTTCCACTCAGAACTTCCACCGATGGCCCATCCGCCCACCCTTCCCCGGCAAAAAATCCGCTACACCCGGATCCTCGATGCGGCCGCCAGCTTCGCCCGCAAGGGACTTGACTCCGTGGTCCTTTCCAAGGTCGCGGCCAAGGCCGACGTTCCGCTCGGAACGCTGTGCCGCTACTTTCCCTCAGCCACCCAGCTGGTGCTGGTGCTCTACCGCCGGCAGCTCGCGGAGCTGCTGGCGGCCCACTCGCCCGCCCCCGCCACTTCCGGTGCCACCTCCGCGAAGATGATGGGTGCCGGGCGGTATGCCGAACACACCGCGGACGACGTCCCGGCCCACGCCCTCGCCGGCGTCGTGATGGAGATATTCCACATGCGCCTTATGCAGCCCGCCGTCGAACAGAGCCTCGGTAAAACGGTTTATGTGCCGGACACCGACACTACGCGGCTGCTGCGCGAGATCGATTCGACCGCGGAAAAGGCCGTCACCGCCGTGAGCGGCGACGCCGCCGTCTCCCGGGTGCTGCTGCTGACCGTCAGCGGACTGGTCCAGGCAGTCCGCTGCCGCCGCCTTTCCCTCTTTGAGGCCGAGGAAGACCTGAGGAGGGCCTGCTGGCTGCTGACCCGCAGCCGCCACTCCGCGTAACCCGCACGTAACTGGTCTAGACCAGCAGCGGCGGGCAGTGCCAGGCGTGTACAAGCGTGTTCCCGTGGTGTCAGCCGCGTTGCAGGCCGGATAAACGTCTCACCGCGGCCGGCAGCGTGTCCCGTGCCACCTCATGCGGCTGATGATGTGGTTACCATTGCAGATCCGGAGCGGCCCGCCGCCAGCAGTACGCGGAGCGTCACCGCCAGCCCGCCAACCTTGGGCCGCCACGGATGTTCCACCCACCATCTTGAGCATGACTGTGCTTGAGCTTCCATGAGCCGTATGCCCACGGTGAGCCCCCAGGAGACAACGACGTGTCCACTGAAACGATCAATCCCACCGACGCTGATTCACCCGCCGAGCCCGCAGCGGTGCTCAGCGACGAGGAGATCTTCGCATCCCACCAGGGCGGCAAGCTATCGATTTCCAGCACCGTACCGCTCGCCAGCAAGCGCGATCTTTCCATCGCCTACACGCCAGGCGTCGCCCAGGTCAGCCGCGCCATCGCCGCCGACCCGGAGCTCGCCAAGACCCTCACCTGGGCCCAACGCCTCGTGGTCGTCGTCAGCGACGGCACGGCCGTCCTCGGCCTCGGCAACATCGGCGCCAGCGCCTCGCTGCCCGTGATGGAAGGCAAGTCCGCCCTTTTCAAGGCCTTTGGCGGGCTCGACTCGATTCCGCTGGTGCTCAACACCACCGACGTCGACGAGATTGTCGAGACGCTCGTCCGGCTGCGTCCGAGTTTTGGCGCCGTCAACCTAGAGGACGTCTCGGCGCCCCGCTGTTTCGAGCTCGAGGAAAAGCTCATCGAGGCCCTGGACTGCCCGGTGATGCACGATGACCAGCACGGCACTGCCGTCGTCGTCCTCGCTGCCCTGACCGGCGCCGCGAAGGTAACCGGCCGCGAACTCGAGAAGCTCCGCGTCGTCGTTTCCGGCGCCGGCGCGGCCGGTATTGCCGTCGCCCAGATGCTCCTCACCGCCGGCATCACCGACGTGGTGCTGCTGGACTCACGCGGCGTGATCAACAGCGAGCGTGCGGACATCGCCGCGGACCAGGCCAGCAAGAAGGCCCAGTTGGCCAGGAGCGGCAACCCGCGTGGCGTCTCCGGCGGTCCCGCAGAGGCACTGCTCGACGCTGACGTCTTTATCGGTGTTTCTTCGTCGAAGCTGGCCGAGGAGCACCTGTTGCTCATGAGTCAGGATTCAATCGTGTTCGCCTTGTCCAACCCGGACCCCGAGGTTATGCCCGAGGTCGCGCACAAGTACGCGGCCGTCGTCGCCACCGGGCGCAGCGACTTCCCGAACCAGATCAACAACGTGCTCGCGTTCCCCGGCATCTTCCGCGGCGCCCTCGACGCCGGCGCCCGCCGGATCACCCCGGCCATGAAGCTGGCCGCGGCCCGCGCCATCGCGGCGCTCGCCGAGAACGATCTCTCCGCCGTCTACATCGTGCCGAGCCCGCTGGACCCGCGGGTGGCCCCAGCTGTTTCGGCGGCAGTCGCCGCGGCAGTCGAAGCCGAGTAACTACCACCGACCCGCTCCGGACGACCCGCTACGGACGACAAGCTACTGACGAACGGTCGACGACGGCGGCGCTTCCTTCAGTCCCGGCGGGGCCGGCGGCGCCGCCGTCGTCCGGTCCCTATGCTTTCCGGCTGCTGTCCGGCGGCCTCTTCGCCTGTCTCCTCAGCTGTCTCTTCAGCGCCGCCCCGAACCATAGACTGGGGTGATGAATCCCGAGACTGCTGTGACGATTCTCTGCGGCCTGGCCATCCTGGTGGGCGTCGCGGGAACCATCATTCCCGTGCTGCCCGGCAGCATCCTGATCGGGCTCAGCCTGCTGGCCTGGGCGATCTGGGGCGGCGCCGGCACCACGGGCTGGGTGGTCTTCGGCATCGGAATGGTCTTCGTTCTGGCCGGAATGGCGGCCAGCGCCGTCCTGACGGGGCGCAAACTCAAACAGCACAGCATCCCCGGCCGCTCGGTTGTCGCCGGACTCGTCTTCGGCGTGGTGGGCATGTTCATCATCCCCGTGGTGGGACTTTTTGTCGGCTTCGCGGCGGGACTCCTGCTCAGCGAGCTGCACCGCACCCGAGTCTTCCGGACCGCGGTGGCCTCCAGCTGGGCCGCGCTGAAAGCCACCGGGCTGGGAATGATCGTGGAATTCGGCCTCGCCTGCCTCGCCGCCAGCACCTGGGTCATCGGCCTCTGGGTTGCGGCCGCGGCCTAGCTGGGCGGCCTGGGGAGTCGTGCCGGGTGTCCCAACCCGGGCCGGTCCCCTGAATTTAGCCACTCACAAACTCCGCCAGCACCAGCCGGCCGGTGGTCGTCGTGTACTCAAGTCCGGACGGCAGCATATGGCGCCGGTGAATGAAGTAGTCGCTGGTCTCGGGGTTTTTGGGCCCGGACGGGCGGTTGCGGAAGCGGACGAGTCGTCGTTGAGTCCAGCCATTCCCCGAGCCCACTAGCATGGGTGCATGAGCGCCGGACCCGCAGAATCCGTTCCCCAGCACCCCGTCCTCTACCGCGACGCCCGCGACTTGACGCCCTTCCGCAAAGCCCTGGTCCGGACCCCTGTGCGCGTCCTCGCCGACGGTGTGGGCGGGCTGGTGTCCGGACTGCTGGCGCGGAGGATCCGCGGCACCCTGACTGTCGAGGGTGCCGTCCCGCGGCTGGCAAAGGGTTTCGGCGCCGGACCCAGCAAGGCGACCCGCGCAGTGCACGCCGCCATTTTCGCCAGCACCGACCCGGACCGGTTGATCAGGCTGGCGCGCACCTACCCTGGCTGGGCCGGGCTCTGCTACGTCATGGCCGGGCTGCTGGCCTACGCGCACGGCGGCCAACTGCGGGCCGCCGAACTGCTCCGGCGCGGCCTCTCGATCAGGAACGACGACGACGCGAACCGCTACGCCTCCACCTACCTCTCCGGCGTGGTCACCCGCGTGGCAGTGGCCGAGCGGATCGAGGTCCCGGTTTTGTTCAGCGAGGAAGCCGTGTTCCTTGCCCTGTCGCACTCGCTGCGCGAGACCGGCCAGACGGAGGCCGCGCTGGCGGCGCTGACCGGCCTGCCGCCGTCGTTGCCGCTGGCCCTGGCCCGCTGCTCACTGGCGGCGGCGCTGGGGCGGGATGCGGAAGTCGCGGCGGACACCGAGGGACTGCTCAACGGCGACGACCTCGCCGCCGCGCTGCTGCTGGTGCGGGCCCGTTCGCTGCGCAGACTCGGCGACTACGCCGCCGCCCGGGCCGCGCTCCGTGAGGTCCTCCGCCGGCGCAAGACCGACTTCACCCTGCGCGGCGATGCCCTTACGGACCGTGCGCTGCTCCTGTTGGACAGCGGGCGGAAGTCCCTCAATCCGCGTGAGTGGCAACGACGGAAACCCGCCGAGCTGGCGGCGGTGAAAGCGATCCGGAAGGACGCCGAAATCCACGAGCTCTGGGACCGCGAATACGGCAGGGGCGACGGCAGCTAAGCGGGCAATGCGGCTAAGTACGGTCCCGGCCCGGGCAGCAGGTACAAACGAGGCGGGGCCGCACGTCGTCCTTCACCGAGTGGTATATGCCACGGAAGTAATGGATTGGCGCGTCCGCGGTCAGCCTGCCCGCACCGGGCTGACGTGAACGATGATGACCTGGGTGTCTTTCGAGCCGTCGTAGCGGAGGTCGTAGCTCACGCTCAGGCCGGTGGCTGTCCCGGGCCCGAGGGAGAAGCCGCTCTTGTCTTCGGGCTGGCGGCTGATGGAGGAAATCCAGCCTTCCGCCGCGCGGCTCTCGATGCCGTACTTCGCCACGCCATCCCGGATGAGGCCGAAGTACTCGTCCCGTGAGTCCGCGGTGAGGAAGTACGTGACTTCACTGAAGTCCGGCAACGCGCCCACGGTCATGAAGCGGATGCGGTCCGTCTGCCCGTGGATCTCGCCGGTCGGGCCCGCGATGGTGAGCGCGATTTTGCCGGAGGCCCTGATTTCGGGCCCGTAGCTGCTGTCGGTGACCCGCACGGCGGACTTCAAGAGCTCTCCGCTCCTCATGTCCAGGCGCGCCTGACGGCTGTTTTCAATCTCTTGAACGCCGGCAGCGTCGAGAGTGGAGTATTCAGAGGATGTCATGGTGCTCCCAGAGGACGGGGTCGGGTCGGCGGAAGAGCCGGGGGACGGGGGGAGGACCACTTGGCAGCCCGTGATGGTCAAGCCCAGGCCCAGGGCCGCTGCGGCGAAGGCAAAGGTCCACGGACGGGGCAGCGCGCGCGGCGTCACTGATGCACCTCGGCACTGAATCCGGAGGCGAAGCGGTCCATGATGTGCGGGATGTTGTTGGTGGGGCGGTGTTGTTCCACACGGTCATTGAAGTCGGAGCCGATGATGTCCCGGGCGCGGCCGGGATCGGCGCGCAGCAGCTCCTGGTACGCCGGGAGGGTGTTCCGGCTGATCAGCGCCCAGCGCTGATCAGCGTCGGCAATGTTGCCGTTCGGGAACCCGGTGGTGAAGTCGGTGCGTACCTGGGCCGGATTGTCCCAATGTGTGTACGGTAAGTTGTCCGGACCGGGGCTCTCCACACTGAACTCGTAGGGGAAGACCTCAGGGAAACTCCGGGCCCCGGGGATGGACGGCTCGCCGGCGAGGGTCACCAGATAGGTCACGGCTTCCCCGCCGGGATGGTTCCGCATGGTGTCGTAATCGTCGGCGATGATCTCGTTCTGTTCCCGGAACAACAACGCCGTATTGCCCTCCCTGACCTGTGCCGGATCGCCCGAGTCGATCTGCTCCCAGGCCCGCGCCGTCTCAGCGTTGATCACGCCGGAATCGCGGAGGCGGGTCATTTCTTCCGGACCGCCCGTCAGGTAGGCCTCGTGCTGCCGGGCCTGGTCGAAAAATATCTCCTTGTTCATGTCCAGCATGCTGGTTTCGTAGAACCTGATTTCTGCGTCCGTTATGCCCGCCAGTTGCTCGATCTCGTCCAGCATCGGAAGCGGAATGTTCGACGCCGGATGGTCGGCAATCTGCTGGGCAAGATCCCGCATCAGGGCCATGTCCTTGAATCCGCCGGCGAAGGAGGGACCGATCATGTTGGCCATCCCGGCCCACTGCAGATCGGGGTCGGCCAGATACGCCTGGCCATAGAAGTCGTAGACCTTCTTTATGGTCTCCCAGTTATAGTCGGTGCCCTTGGCGGTGTCCCAGGCGGCGGGGTCGATTCCCATCTCCAACATCGCCTGCTGGTTCCAGTACCCGCTGAGGAAATCTGCGTACTCCCGGGACTTCGCGTCAATGGCGCCGGAATCGGCGGCCGCGTCCATAGCGGCCTTGGCTGCCGCCGGGTTGTCCAGTGCCCACGTCCTGAATTCGTCGCTCGCCAGGTACGCCACACGTTCCGCTGCCGTCATCGCATCGAGTTTTTCGGTGAGTTCCCGGGCTGTGCCGCCGTCGTTCGCGGCGACGACTCCGGGGCCCGAACCCGCGCCGCTCTGACTGGTGCGCTCCTGTTCGTCGGCATTGATGAGCACGGCTTTGGCGGCCGCTTCGATCCCGGCTGATGCGGCCTTCAGCGCCCTTAGGTGGGATGAGGTCCAGTCGCTGCGGAAGCGCTCGCCGTCGTTCCCCTTCCAGTGACTGGCGCTGATGGTGCCGCCGAGCTGCTGGCCGAGCTGGTTGAGCCGCCGGGCGCCGCCGGCCAGGTCCTGTGCCAGCCGGCGCAGCTGGGCGACGTCCGCCCCGTAGAAGTTACCCGCCACATTTCCCCCTGATAGATTCCCCGGCCAGCCTAGCTGCAAACCGCGCAGGCAGCGATGGGGAGGGCTCCCCGGGGCGGGCGGCGGGCTGCGGGCTGCGGGCCGGCGCGGGCCCGCGCGCCTCAGGAGTCCAGCAGCCCCGTGGTCCGGTAGGGGATAACCTCGCGGAGGAACATGCTGGTGGAGGTCCGCACAATCCCCGGGCAGAGCCGGATTTCCTCGGACACGCGGTAGAGATCGTCCGGGCTCGTCGCCACCACCCGGATCAGCAGATCGGTCTCACCGGCCGGGGCATGGCATTCGAGCACCTCCGGGATGTTCCGCAGCGCGGCGATCGCCTCGTTCAGATGGCTCTGGTCCAGTTCGGCGCTCACCGACGCCGCCACGCCCCGGCCCAGGGCGGACGGCAGCACCCGGCTGCTGTTCCGGCGGAGGGCGCCCGACGCCGACATCCGCTCCAGCCGCGACTGTACGGTGCCGCGCGCCAGGCCCAATTTCTGGGCCAGCACCATGATGGGCAGCCGGGGATCCTCATCGAGGGCAATGAGGATCCGCCGGTCTGTCGCGTCGAGTACCTGCAAAATGACCACTTCCTGCCGATGTCTGCCGCGCACGTTAGTCAGATTGACCAGTTTTAGGGACGTCTGTTGCGCCAACTGTAGGGCTTCTGTTGAAATAGTGACAACAAAGGGACACAGGCTACCGCCGGATCCCGTAAGGCTACAGGAACCCCGGCACACCACCCGGACACTGGATGAGGTATCCCGCAAGGAACCCGCCGCTGATTGACACTTGTTCACGCATCGTCTGTCGCAGAAAAATCTCCGCATTCGCAGTGCCATGGCCCGGAGCAACGCCCGCGGGCCCGGCACGGCAAGAGCCCCTGAGCCACCGACGTCGGTTCCCCCGAAGTCATCGGTAGCTGAGGGGCTCTTGTGCCTTTTAGGGCAACGCGGGGTCACATCGCGCCCATGTTGGACCCCGCCATGGGCCTTGGGTGACCCCGCGTTGGTGTTTGGAGGGGGTTGTGTGGTGTGCCGCATAGGCTGGTTCCATGACGTCTGCCGGCCGCTTCGCCCCCAGCCCCTCCGGCGAGCTGCATGTGGGCAACCTCCGGACGGCCATGCTGGCGTGGCTCTTTGCCCGTTCCACCGACCGCCGGTTCCTGCTGCGCGTTGATGACCTGGACCGTGTCCGGCCCGGCGCCGAGGCGGAGCAGCTCCGTGATTTGGCGGCGGTCGGTGTGACGTGGGACGGCGCCGTCGTACGCCAGACGGACCGCGGGCCACTCTACGCGGAGGCGACGGAACGGCTGACAGCGGCGGGCCTGACGTACGAGTGCTTCTGCACACGCCGCGAGATCCAGGAAGCCCCGTCCGCCCCGCACTCCCCGCAGGGCGCGTACCCGGGCACCTGCCGGAATCTATCCGCGGCGGAGCGGGGCGCCAAACGTGCGATCCGGCCTGCCGCTGTCCGGCTGAGAGCTGAAATTGCGGAGGCAACCGTGCAGGACATGCTGCACGGCAGCTACACCGGGGTGGTGGACGACTTTGTGATCCGGCGCAATGACGGCGTGACCGCCTACAACCTGGCCGTGGTGGTGGACGACGCAGCCCAGGGCATCGACCAGGTAGTCCGCGGAGACGACCTGCTGCCGTCCACGCCGCGGCAGGCCTATCTGGCCTCGCTTCTGAGTATGCCTGTTCCGGAATATGTACATGTGCCGCTCGTGCTGAACGCCGACGGCGCCCGGCTGGCCAAGCGCGACCGCGCCGTCACACTCGGTGACCTTGCGATCGCCGGCGTTCCGGCCGACGAGGTGCGGGATCTGCTGCTGGCCTCCCTCGGGCTGCCGGCGGGAACTCTGGAGCGCGCGCTTGCAGTCTTTGACGCGGCAGCGCTGCCGCGGGGGCCCTGGGTGTGGCCCGGCGCCGGCCGGCACAACGCACGGAGCTGACGCGTACGCTGGAAGCATGTCAGAACTTGAATTCACGGAAGTGCGCTCCCCTGAACCACAGACCCCTCAATCGAGCTTCACCGTGGAGACGGCGAAGATCCTTGCCGAAGTGGCCCACAACCGCCAGAAGGACAAGCTCAAGCGCCCCTACCGCGAACACGTGATCGCCGTCGGTGACGCCCTGGCAGATTTCGACGACGACATCCGGATCGCCGGCTACCTGCACGACATCGCCGAGGACACGCCGATGACCAGGGAAGCGCTCCTGGCCATGGGCGTGTCAGTGCGGACCGCTGACATTATCGAGCGCGTCACCAAGCGTTTGCACGAGAACCCGGACGACTACCAGGCCGGCATCCGCTACATCGCCGAAGACCACGACGCGGCCCTGGTAAAGATCGCGGACAACGCGCACAATTCCCTGCCGGAGCGGGTCAGGGCGCTGGCCGAGAAGTGGCCGGAGAAGCCGCCGGTGACCCGCTACGACGAGGCCCGGCCGGTGCTCTACGCCGCCGTTCCGGTCGAGGAAACCCGGAAGATCCTCGCCCGCATCAACCCGTGGCTGCTCGATGAACTCGATGACCTGCTCGACGAGGCGGACGACACAGACTACGAGAACCTTTCCTATGAGGAGGTCCCGGCCGGGCCTGTCGAGACCTCCGTTCCGGTGGCGGGCGCCGCCGGGACCGGGTCCCACCGGGACTGACAGTGCCGGCGGGCCTCACCGACGGCGGCCAGTAGCGGCCGGAAATGGACAGCACTTACCCCGTCGCCAGGATCGCGGAGGCCTCCGCCGCGCTCGGGCACGGCCATGCCCAGGGCGAGGTCGCCGTCGCCGTCGCTTGTCAAAAGCAACGCGGGGTCACTTAGCGCCCATCCCGGGGCCCAACATGGGCCGTAGGTGACCCCGCGTTGCTTTTGTTAGACCCGGCCGAGTGCGTCGATGTCCTCGAGGAACTGCTGGTGGACTTCTTCGCTGACGGTGGTCCGGGTGTCCGCGATCGCGTCGAGATAGTCCTGGGTTGCCGGGCCCTTCCGGACCGCCGCGCGTACGGAAGTGTCGCCGCCGGAAGCCAGCCCGCCGTCGTCGTACACCGCTTTTTCCAGTGCGCGCTGGGAGGCGCTCCGGGCCGCGTACTCGATGTCCGCGGGGGAGAAGCCCTCGGTGCGGTCCACGAGAAGCTCGACGTCGACGTCGTCCACCACGGTGGCGGGGATGAAGCGCTGCCACATGGCCTCGCGGGCCTGGCGGTCCGGCAGACCGATGGGGATGACGTAGTCGAAGCGGCCGTGGCGCAGGAACGCGGTGTCCAGGGCGCGGATGAAGTTCGTGGCGCAGACCAGCAGCCGGCCGGGCTGTTCGCGGAACGCCGGGATGATCTTGAGCAGCTCGTTGGTGACGCCCTGCAGCGGCGACGGCGGCTCGCCGGAACGCTGGGAGGCGATCTCCTCCACCTCGTCGATGAAGACGACGGCGTGCTCCAGTTCGGCGATCTCCAGGAACGTCTCGCGCAGCGCGCCGGCGAGGCCCTTGGGATCGGCGGCGAGCCGGGAAGGGAAGACCTCCACAAACGGCCACTCCAGCCGCGAGGCGATCGCCTTCGCGAAGGTCGTTTTGCCGGTGCCGGGGGGGCCGAAGAGGACGACGGCTCGCGGCGGCACCACACCGAACTCGTCGGCAAGGTCAGCCTCGGCGAGCGGCAGGACCAGCCGGCGTTCCAGAAGTTCCTTCTCGTTGCGCATGCCGGCGACGTTTTCCCAGAGGTCGCGGGCCAGGATCCGGCCGCCAAGCTGGCTGAGCGGTTCGAGTTCCTGGCGCTGGACGGGAATCTTCCGCTCGAAGTAGCGCAGGTTCTTCTTCAGGACGAAGCCTCGGCCCAGGAACGCCTCCACCCGGGTCTCGGATTCCGGCATCAGCGCGGAGAGCTTGTTCAGCCCGTGCGGCGCCATTCGCGTTTCGACGGCGGCCAGCAGGGAGGTACCGATCCCCCGGCCGCGGTATTCGGGGAGGGTGGCGAGGAAGACGATCCAGCCCTGGTCATGGGCGGCGCGGCCGACGGCGGCGCCCACCACCTGCTCGCCCTGCACCGCGACCACGGCGTGGTCCTTTTCGCAGGAGGCCAGCACCTCGGAGAGCGCGTAGACGGGCTCAACATTGGTGGCTTTGAGGGTTTCCCAGAGGTGCAGGATTCCGTCAAGATCGGCCGAGTGGAAATCCCTGATTCGCCAGTTGGTCATGAGGTGTCTCCCGGATGGTTCGTCGCTGAGCCGCTGAGCCGCTGTGAGTCTGTCCGTCGAGCATAGGCGAACCGGGTGCCCGAGGGGTTGCGGCGACGTTGCGTTACGCTGCCGCCGCGGGCAGTCGGGAACCCTCGAGGTGAGAGTTCGCGCCCGTGATTCTCCGGCACATGGGCGCGAAGTCTCACCTCGCGGTCAAGGGCGGGCCACAGGGCTTGCCGCGCGGCGGCGGTGGTGGTGACGGCGGTTGTGGCTCCCCCACGTCCGGCTCCGCGCAGATCCCCTAGATCCCCAGCCTCGCCAGGCTCTGCCGCAGCGTCTCCGCCGAGTGGTGCAGGGAAGCGAGTTCGCCGTCGTCCATCGGTGTCTCGAGGATCTCCCGGACTCCGCCGTGCCCCACGACACTGGGCAGCGACAAGGCCACGCCGGAGATCCCGTACTGGCCGTCGAGCACTGTGGAGACTGGCAGCACGGCATTTTCCGAGCGCAGCAGGGCTTCCACGATGCGTGCGCCGGACAGACCGATTGCGTAGTTGGTGGCGCCCTTGCCTGCGATCACCTTGTAGGCCGCCTGCGTGACCTCCCGCGCGGTGTCGGCCAGGTGCTCGGAGGTGAAGATGCGTTGCCCGTTGACCTTCCAGTCGCGGATCGGGACCGGGCCGATCGTGGCCCCGGACCAGACCGGGAACTCGGTGTCGCCGTGCTCGCCCACCATGCTGGCGTGGACGCTGGTGAGCGACACGCCGGCTTCGCGGGCCAGCAGCCAGCGCAGCCGGGAGGTATCCAGCACCGTGCCCGAGGAGAAGATGCGCGATGAGGGCAGGCCGGAGATCTTCTGCGCCGCGACGGTCAGCACGTCACAGGGGTTGGTCACCAGCACATAGACAGCGTTCGGGGCGTGAGTCAGCAATCGCGGCATGAGCTGTTCGAGGATGCGGACGTTGGTGCCGGCCAGGTCCAGCCGCGTCTGGCCCGGCGCCTGCTTGGCCCCCGCGGTGATGACGACGACGTCGGCCCCTTCTGTTGCGGCGATGTCCCCGCCGCCGGTGACCGTCGCCGCCGCGGCGGCGAACTGCGTACCGTGCGCCAGATCGAGTACCTCGGCCTCGGCCTTGGTGGCGTTGACGTCGAAGAGGGTGACGTTGCTGGCCGAGCCGCGGATCAACGCAGCGAAGGCCAGCGAGGTGCCGACACTGCCGGCGCCGACTATCGCGAGTTTGGAGCCGGGGTTCTGGGACATGGTTTTCTCTTTCGCTGGGTGCGCGGAGTCACGGTCTGTGTGGTGGCGGGTGCCGCGTCTTCAGCATAGGAGCCTGGCTGTCCTGTGACAGGGGCCTGCCTCCCGGGCGTGGCGAAGGTACTCAGGCGCCGGCGGAGGCTGCTGGAGGCTGCGGCTAGTGCGCCGCCGTGGGCCGGCGTCGTGCGCCTGCCGGAGGGCGCCTCTCCTCGCGGGTGGTTCAGAGGTGTTGGATGCCCGCCCGCTGCATGGCGTCCTTGTAGACCTCGACATTCTTGGCGAGGAGCTCGTCCTGCTTGGTTGCCGAGACGGCGAAAGCGCGGCCGCCGAGGGCTGTGGCCTTGTAGATCTTGACGCCGCGGTTCTTCAGCGAGGAGTGGTAGGTCTTTTCAAAGAGCGTCAGGAACGCATGGGCATCGGCGCCGTGGGCGATCACCGCGGAGACGCGCTTGTTGATTTTGAGGAACTGGCGGAAAGGCCGCAGGCCGTCCGTCTTCTCCTGGACATTCAGGGCGGACGGAAGCTCGGGGTCGCGGACCCAGGGGTAGGCGTTCCACGGCATCACGTAGCGCGGGTCGAGTTCAACCGCTTCATAAATGGAGGTGGCGCGGCGGGCAGCCTCGTCATCGTTGAAATGGGAGACGAAGCCCGATTCTGTGCCCTTGCCCGGGGCAATGTGCAGGCTGACGATCCGGCATTCGTCCTCGTCATGGACGGGATCGATGTAAGGAACGACCGATCCCGGCTTCTTTTCCATGAGTTCGTCGCAAAGCTGCGTCACGGCGGCGATGTTCGGTTCCTGTAGTAGGGCCTTTTTTTCGTCCCAGTCAATCGTCACGATTTCTCCCTCAGCGCTCGGCGTCCAGAAACAGGCGTCCTGTTCCACTCTACGCTTTTGAGCGGAGGGGTGTTTCTTGACGCCCGGCGGCGTCTCCGGGCCGCCGGGACCCTTGCGCGCCGCCCGCTTCTATGGTTAGCTACACAAGTAACTAACCAACAGACCAGGTGTTGGTTTCGACCCCAGCGAAAGGACGGTCGGCAGTGCTTGACGAAACGCGTCCGATCTTTCTCCAGATCGCCGAACTGATCGAGGGCGATATTGTGGCCGGATCGCTGGCGGAGGCGGCGCAGGCGCCGTCCATCAACGAGTTTGCCGCGTTCTATCGGATCAATCCCGCCACTGCGGCCAAAGGGATCAACAAGCTCGTCGATGAAGGAATTCTCTACAAGAAGCGGGGGATCGGCATGTTTGTTGCCACCGGAGCGCGCGCACGGTTGTTGGAGCAGCGGCGCGAAGAGTTCTTCCAGGACTATGTCCAGCCGCTCACCCGTGAGGCGCGCAAACTTGGCATCAGCGTGGACGCGCTGACCGGGATGATCAACCGCAGCAGTTCAGACCCCTTACTAACGGAAAGGAGCGCGGGACGGTGAACACCCGCACACAGGCGCCGGTGATTGAGCTAACAAACGTCACCAAGCGCTACAAAGACCTCAAAGCAGTGGACGGGGTCAGCCTCCGTATCGACGGCGGGAAGATCTACGGACTGCTCGGACGCAACGGGGCCGGCAAGACCACTCTAATGTCGATCCTCACGGCCCAGGATCCCGAGACCTCCGGGGACGTCGCAGTCTTCGGGCAGCACCCGTATGAGAACGACGCGGTCCTGTCGCGGATGTGCTTCATCCGGGAATCCCAGAAGTATCCGGAGGACTTTAATCCTGCCCAGGCGTTCAAATCGGCGGCGTTGTTCTTCGAGAACTGGGACCAGCAGTTCGCGGACCGGCTGGCCGGGGAGTTCATGCTGCCGCTCAAGCGCAAGATCAAGAAGCTCTCGCGCGGCCAGCTGTCCGCCGTCGGGGTTGTCATCGGGCTCGCCTCACGCGCCGAACTGACCTTCTTCGATGAGCCCTATCTGGGGCTCGACGCCGTCGCCCGGCAAATCTTCTACGACCGGCTGGTGGAGGACTACTCCCGCCATCCGCGCACCATCATCCTCTCCTCGCACCTCATCGACGAGGTCGCCAACCTGCTCGAACACGTCCTCCTGATCGACCACGGACGGATCATCCTGAACGACGACGCCGAGAACATCCGCGGTTCGGCCGCCACAGTCACCGGAGAGGACACGACGGTTTCCGCCTTCACCGCAGGCAGGAAGGTCCTGCACCGGGAACGGCTGGGAGCGCTGGCCGCCGTGACCATCGAATCCCGGCTCGGCAGCGCGGACCGCGCCAGGGCCGCTGAACTCGGCCTGGAACTGTCTCCGGTTTCGCTGCAGCAGCTCGTGGTCCGCAAGACCATGGCGGTTCCGGCCGGCGCTACCGGCGTCGAGCCCCGCACAACGACTGACCAGGCAGAAGTGGAGGTGGCGCCATGAACCGCGCCGTCAGTGTCGCCCGCATGCAGCTGATCAACAAATGGACGTTTCTGGGCATCCCGGCCCTGATCATTGCCGCCAGTTTCGTCCTCACCTATGCCATCTGGCGTATCATCCCGGACGATGTTGAAACCCGTTACTCCGGCGCTTCGCAGGCGGTGGTCTGGTACTTCCTGGCCCTGGGCATCCAGTCCCTCACCTATACGTTCCCCTTCTCCCAGGCCATGAGCGTCAGCCGGCGCACCTTCTATATCGGCACCACCGGGCTTTTCGCCGCGGTGGCCCTGGCCGTCAGTCTGCTCTACTACGTGCTGGGCCGGGTGGAGGTGGCGACCAACGGCTGGGGACTGAACGGGCAACTGTACTTCCTGGGCTGGGCGGCGGACAGCCCGGCGATCGTACAGATCCTGTTCAATTTCCTCGTGATGCTGGCCCTATACATGACCGGGTTCTGGTTTGCCACCGTGTACAAGAGGTGGCGGGCCACCGGGATGGTGGTGGTCTGGGGCATCATCGCGGTGGCGCTGGTCGGTCTGATCGGGCTCGTCACCTGGCAGGGCTGGTGGCCGCCGGTGGGCGCGTGGTTTACAGCCCAGACACCCCTGAGCGTTTCCGGCTGGACGGCCTTGTTCTGCACGGTCCTCGGGGTGGGCTCCTACCTGACGCTGCGCCGGGCAACGCCCTGAGGGGAGCGCCGGCCCGCGGTGGGCCAGGATCCGTCATCCGGGCTGGTGCCCCTACCCGTGGCGGCCGTCGGGGCGTAGGCTTAAAGTGCCTGCAGGTAACCATCTGATTCAGCCGGGTCGTTCAGGACATAAAAGTGTCCGAGCCAGCTCATAGCGAGATCGCGAAGGTACCTGCAGGTTCTGCGTGCCCGGCGGGGACCGGCAGCCGTGGAAGCCGTGCTTTAGACGGTCCAGGATTCCCGATGCCTTCGTTGCCGTTGCGGGCAATATCCTTGTTTAGTGTCTTGATCCGCTTGAGGGCGCGGCGGTCCCGGGACTGCAGCATAGATGGTCTTCCCAGAACGCCGCGGAACAGACAGGCGTCATTCCGCCAGTCTCCGCGCAACTCCGCGGCCCATTACGCTCCGGCAGTTGCGGGCTCCACAGGAGCAGGGCCTAGTTCTGTGGTCGGGCAACAGTCAGTGCGATCCACGGGCTTCCTGCCAGCCGGTAGGACGAGAATCCGACGTTCGCGTACCTTTCGAGTGGCAGCTCTTGGAGCACTTGAAATGCGGTTTCTCAGTGTTGGGCATGGATGAGGAAGTTTGGAGCTCGTTGCGAGAAGCGTCCGCTCTTGGCGCGTCAATTCCGTGTCCGCGGGCCGCCGCTTGCGCGCTTTGGTGAAGTGCCGGAGTTCGCTTCGGTGGCGGGGTGGTGGCGCTTCGGGAGGCCGCGGTCCCGGTGATGGTGCTCCCGGCAGCGGCGGGGCGGTGGACAGATAGCTGTGCCCGGTGGGTGTCGTTAGCTGGAAAGTGTGCCTGGGTCCGGGCCGGGGGTGGGCGCTCCAGCCGGGGGATTCCTTGGTGTGGTTGCAGGCTTCGCAGAGCCCGGCACCGTTTCCCTGGGTCGTCGGTCCCCCACTGTGCCAGGGGAGAATGTGGTCCAGATGCCGGATCGGGGCGTCGCAATACGGCGTGCGGCAGGTCTGGTCGCGGACCTGGACGAAGCGGCGCAGCCCGGGCGGGAAGAGCCGTGCGCGGGACTCCATCGCCACGAGATCTCCCGCGCCGGGGGCGGTGTAGAGCCGCCGGAGCCAGACGTTCATGGCCTGGTCCTGGTTAGTGTCTCCGGCGTTGTCCGCGAGGAGGATCTCCCGCGCCCACCCTGCGGGGACTACCCCGTAGCCGGGAAGCCTTGCGGGTTCGCTGCCTGCCTGGAACAGCGCACGGTCGGTCATAACGAGCTGGACCTCGATCCCGGCGATTCCGCCGGCTTTTCCCGTGATGCGTTCCACAAGGGCGTCGGCCATGAGCTGCCTGCGGGTGCGGGGGTCCCCGGTGTTGCGGACGGTGTCGGCGTGCCGGGTGAGCGCGGCGTGGACGGCGACGCCCTGGGCGACGGGGAGCAGGGCGGTGAGATAGCACATGGTGTCCGGCGCCGGGCGGAGGCTGACGTGCCGTTCCGTGGCGGCGTGGCCCGCCCGCTGTGTGACGGAGCGCGGATCGTGGCGGTAGGCGGCGGACCGGGCTGCGGCGATCAGGGACCGGTCCCCGGCACCATCGAACGTCCCGGCGTCGGGCGCGAGCTCCTCGTCGACGGCACACCGATCCGCCCCCGATAGGCAGGCGGTTTCCCGCACCAGGAGGGTGGCGCGCCATTCGTTGAGCTGCCCGGTCTCCAGAGCGGCCAGGGTGTGGGGCATTTCGGTGGCGAGGGCTTTCGCGAGACCCAGGAGCCGGCCGCCCTTAGCGGGGGATTCGCGCCTGGCGAGGGCGATCTGCGCGCCGACCCCGGTGCCAAGCTCCGCCGCCGGCATTCCGAGGTCCCGCTGCTCGCACCGCTGGAGCAGGTCGAAGCTGACGGCGAGCCGGGCCTGAAGCGCGGCCGCGGCGGATTTCAGGTCTTCCAGTTCACGGAGCTGGCCGATCAGCCCGGCGCCGTCACCGGAGGGCCGGACGGCGGCCAGGGAACGGGCCACGTCCACGATCTTCAGTTGTTCTGGCTGAGCCACTTCGGGTTCCTGATCGCCGTCCATGGGAACAGGTTATAGGGCACCTGCGACAATTTAGGCGGCCGCGGAAATGGCGTTTCCGTAAGCTGGTGCAGGAAGCCCGCACCCCGATCCAAGGAACCTATGCCGATCAACAGACAGTCATTGAAACAGGACGGGTTCACCGGATTCCGGCCGCTCGCGGACCTCGACATCAACCGGATTCCACAGAAACCCGGGATTTTCGCCGTGCTGCTGCCCGCGGGCTTCGAGCCGCAGTTCCTGGCCAGGAGTGCGGCCGGCGTCTTCAAGAAGAAGGACCCCACCCTGAGGGCGGACGCGCTCGACGCCGAATGGGTCGACGGCGCCGATGTCCTCTACGTGGGCAAGGCCGGACCCGGCAGTAAGGGCAACCGCGGGCTCCGCCGGCAGATTCAGGAGTTCGTCGACTTCGGCAAGGGTAAACCGCCCGGCCACTGGGACGGCCGGTTAATCTGGCAGCTCGCCGCCGCCGGATCCCTGATCGTTGCCTGGAAGGAGCTGCCCGCGGAGCAGTTGAACGCCGCCGAAGCCGGGTACCATGCCGGGTTCCGGGCGGAGTTCGGCCGGCTGCCCTTCGCCAACCTTATCCAGGCGCGCGTCAAGGGCAGCTAGCGGTCCTTTTCGCTGGTTCGTCGGGTGGTAACGGGGGGTGGCTAGCGGAGCCTGGACCCATTCGTGCCGGGGGTCCGGGGGACATGCCCATTCTTCGGACCCGGGACTGGACACAATGACACTATGTCCGCCCGCTGGCCCCGGCGCGGGGCATGTCCCTGGCCCGGACGCATCAGTGGGGCCCCGGGCGCATCAGCGGGGCCCGGACGCATCAGTGGGGCCCCGGACGCATCAGCGGGGCCCGGACGCATCAGTGGGGCCCGGGCGCATCAGCGGGGCCCGGACCCCTGACGAACCAACGAAAATGCCCACTGGTTCCCGCCCCTTAAACGACGGCGATGTGCGTAAACCGCCCTGCGACCAGCGTCGCAGCCACCGGCATCGCGGCGAACACCGCGTCGGATACTGTCAACGGGTCGCCGTCGAGCACCGCGAGGTCCGCCGGGTCACCCACCCGGACACTGCCCCGCCCGCGCGTCGACGCCGTCAACGCCTCTTGCCGGGTGAGGGCCTGTTCCGGATGCCACGGCCCGCGCCCGTCCTGCCGGGCCCGGGCGCTGGCCGCAGACATAGCAACCCACGGATCCAGCGGTGCCACCGGCGCATCCGAACCCAGCACCAGCGTGGCCCCGGCGTCCAGCAGGGACCGCAGCGGGAACGCCCGGTCCGTGCGGCCGGCCCAGTTGGCGTCGGCGGCGTCGCGGTCATCGAGGGCGTGGGCCGGCTGGACGCTGGCGGTCAGGCCCAGCTTGCCAAAGCGGGCAAAATCCCGGTTCCGGATAAACTGGGCATGCTCAATCCGACCGCCGATCCCGGCCGCCGCAAAGGCGTTCAGCGCCACCTCATTGGCGCCGTCGCCGATCGCGTGCACCGCCGGAACAAAACCGGATTCCCGGGCCCGGATCAGCAGCTCCAGCAGCTGGTCTTCGCTGATGGTGAGAAGGCCGCGGCCGCCGTGCGGGTACGGGTCCACGCAATACGCCGTGCGGGTGTTGAGGGATCCATCGATCAGCATCTTCAGCGGGCCCACCGTGAGCAGGCCGCCGCCGTCGAGCACCAAACCGGTCCGCATCCCCTCCGCGATGGCACGGTCCAGATCCTGGGGATAGACGCCGGCGTCCGTCCGGAACGAATCGAAGCCGCCGGCGATCCGCCGCAGCCACACGTCGCTGTTCCAGGTCATTTCAAAGTCCACGATCCCCACGACCCCGCGTGCGGCCGCTGCCTGCGCGGACTCCCGCACCCAGGCATCCACCACGGCGTCGGGCAGTTTGCCCAGTTCGCGGGTCAGCGCGAAGGCCGGCGCCTCGCGCAGCAGCCCGGAGGCGTCCACGGCCACGTCGTAGCGGGTAGCCGCCGCGCTGTTGAGCCAGACGCAGTGCAGATCATGGCTGATCAGCGCCGTCGGCAGGCCCCGGGTCACGCCGTCAAGCAGTTCCAGGCCGGGAACATCGCCCCAGACAGCGTCCCGGAACCCGACGCCCACCAGCGTCAGGCCGCCGTCGCCGCCGTTGGCAGCGCGGCCGGCAAGATAGGAACCGACGACGTCGGCCGCCTCGCGCGCCGAGGCGGCGCCGGAGAGATCGATCCTGTTGGCGGCGAGGGCCCACTGCGTCATGTGGACATGCTCATCCCACAGCCCCGGGATGACATACCGCCCGCCCAGCTCAAGCACACGGGAGCCGGGGACCCGAGACTCCCCGGCAGGCGGGATCCGCGAAATCACGCCGTCAACCACATGGACGTCGCGGAGCGCGGGCCCACCTGGCAGCCGGACGGAGGCAAGGACGAGCCCGTTAACGGCAGCGGCACACTTAGCAGGCATAGCAATTAGGCTAGGCGCCGCAGTGCGCAGCACCAATCCGGACTCGCCGCACGCCCCGCCCACCAAGTACGGGACTTTCGCCCCTTACCCGCTCCCCACGGGCGGATCATTCTGGATTTGGGGCGATTCGTGCACGGCCATTGGGGGACGAATAGCCTTGAAAACGCAACACCGGTCTCGCTTAACTTTGGGGAAGGAACTGGCGCTATGCCGTTCCGGCATCAGCCGGAAAGGCTACGAGACCACGTAACTATGAGCAAACATCGCGAACCACTGAAGGTCCAGGCAGCTCCTTCAGCCAACCTACGGGCGCCGGGGGACCCATGGACACACACGTGAGGACGCCGCGCCTGAAGGTGATGATCCGGATCGACGGCCATCAGGAGATTACCCGGATCGAGGTGCATGGTGTGGTCACGGCCGCGAACATCCGGGCACTCTACGTCGTATGCCGCCGGGTCACCGCCAAATTGCCCCGCCATGAAATCGTGATCGACCTGTTCCACGCCCGAGTATCGGCGGGCGCCATCGAAGAGCTGCGCGAACGTGCCCGGCTGTCCCTCCTGTCCTCCGGAATCGATTCCTCCGTAACTCATTGCCGGCTCCGCATCGTGGATCCGCCAACAACCATCACCATCAAGGAGCATGCATGAAAGCCCTCGTCTATGGCGGTCCCGGAGAGAAATCCTGGACGGACGTCCCCGATCCCACCATCCAAAGCCCCACCGATGTGATCGTCAGGGTGGAGACCACCACCATCTGCGGGACGGACCTCCACATCCTCAAGGGCGACGTCCCAGCTGTGACAAAGGGCCGGATCCTGGGTCATGAGGGCGTGGGAACCATCACGGAAACCGGTTCCTCCGTGACCAGCCTCAAGGTGGGCGACCGCGTGATCATTTCCTGCATCAAGTCCTGCGGGCACTGCGCCAACTGCAAGACGGCCCTGTACTCGCACTGCCTGGGCGACGAGGGCCAATCCGGTATCGGCTGGGTGTTCGGACACCTGATCGACGGCACCCAGGCCGAGTACGTCCGCGTTCCCTATGCCGAGAATTCCCTCTACCTGATGCCCGCGGGAGTCAGCGACGACCAGGCCGTTATGCTCTCCGATATCCTGCCCACCGGCTTCGAAATCGGCGTGCAGTACGGCCGGGTGAAACCAGGGGACACCGTCGCGGTGATCGGCGCCGGCCCGGTTGGCCTTGCCGCGATCGCCACAGCCGGCCTCTACGGCGCCGCCACCATCATCGCCGTCGACCTCGACGCGAACCGGCTGGAGAAGTCCCGCGAATTCGGCGCCACCGACGTCGTCCTCTCCGGCGACGCCGACTGGAAGAAACAGGTCCTTGCCCTGACCGACGGGCACGGCGTGGATGTGGCCATCGAAGCGGTCGGGATTCCGGCGACCTTCTCCATGTGCACGGACATCGTGCGGCCTGGCGGCAATGTGGCCAACGTCGGTGTGCACGGCAAGTCCGTGGAACTCCATGTGGAGGACCTCTGGATCCAGAACATCAACATCAGCATGGGCCTGGTCAACGCCAACACCACACCCATGCTGCTCAAGCTCGTCGCCCAGAAGAAGGTGCCCGCGGAGAAATTCGCCACCCACCATTTCACTTTTGACCAGTTCATGGAGGCCTATGACACCTTCGCGCGCGCCGCGGAAACGAAGGCGCTCAAGGTAGTGATCACCGCATGAAGGCTATGGTTGTCGACGATTTGGCTTACGGCCACACCAAGTCAGCAGCCCCGTCAACGGATGGCGCCCGACGCCGAAAATCACCGCGTTGCTCTCTGCGCCCGCCACGTTGAAAAACTGAGTTTTTGAAAGGACGGCGGCCATGCGACCAGGCCGGATTGTCATGCTCATACTGGGGACGCTCAGCGCCCTCATCGGCCTGGGGCTGATGGCCGGCGCCGGCGCGACGGGGTGGGCCAACTACCAGCAGCGCGACAACGGCTACTTCACGTCGCCATTGGAGCGCTACTCCTCGGACTCCTATGCCCTGGCCTCGCCCCGCCTCAGCATCATGACCCAAGGCGGCCTGTCCGACTCCGTCTCCGTCGACGTTGCCGGCAGTGTTTTGCTTCGCGGCTCTGCGGATGCGGGCAAAGAGATCTTTATCGGGATTGCGCCCCGGAATGCCGTGGCGGCCTACCTGGCGGAGGTCAAACATTCCGAGATCACCGAGGTCCGCTTCTCGCCTTTCCGCGCTGTCTACCGTGACGTCCCCGGCACAAGGACACCCACGCGGCCCGCCGATCAAAGCTTCTGGACAGCCAAGGCCACCGGGCCGGGGACACAACAGCTCACCTGGGACATCCGGCCCGGCAGCTGGGCCGTGGTTGTTATGAACGCCGACGCCAGCACCCCGGTTGACGTGAACCTGCAGGCCGGGGCACGCTCGGACCTACTCTGGCCCGTGTTCGTTGGCCTGCTGGTCGGCGGGATCGTCTTCCTGCTGATCGGCATTCCCCTGATCATTCTCGGCGCCGCGGGACTGGGACGCGGTAAGGGCGGTCCGGCGTCCGTGTCCCGTGCTCCGGCGCAGGCCTACGGGGCCCATGCCGCGCCGGTGCCTGCCGGTCAGGCGTCCGGCGGCCAGCCGCCGTCGGGTCAGAGCCACGCCGCACCGGTGCCTGCCGGGTATGCCTACGGCGGCCAGCCGCCGGGAACCGGTCGTGTGGTGTATCCGGCCAGGCTCAGCGGCTACCTGGACCGGGACCTGTCCCGCTGGATGTGGCTGTTCAAGTGGTTCCTGGCGATCCCGCACTTCATCGTGCTCTTTTTCCTCTGGTTTGCCTTCGGTGTGGTCACCATCGTGGCGTGGTTCGCGATCCTCTTCACCGGGCGCTACCCGCGCTCGCTGTTCAACTTCAACGTCGGAGTGATCCGCTGGAGCTGGCGGGTGGCCTTCTACTCCTACGGGGCGCTCGGCACGGACCGGTACCCGCCCTTCACATTGGAGCGCACCGACTACCCGGCCGACTTCGACGTCGACTATCCCGAAAAGCTGTCCCGCGGCCTGGTGCTCGTGAAGTCCTGGCTGCTGGCCATCCCCCACCTGCTGATCATCGCGTTGCTGACCGGTACCGCCCAGACCTGGATATACCGCGACGGCCAATGGGTGCAGGTAGGCGTGGGGATCTCCCTGCTCGGGCTGCTGGTGATCATCGCCGGGGTCATCCTGCTGTTCACCGGCGTGTACGCGCGGGGCCTCTTTGACTTCCTGCTGGGCCTGAACCGCTGGGTCTACCGGGTCACCACCTACGTTGCCCTGATGCGGGACGAATACCCGCCATTCCACCTCGACATGGGCCCGCGGGATCCGGGAGACACTCCGGTGGGTCCCTACGGCGGGCCACCGGCCGGGCCCGGATATTCGCAAGTCCCGGGCATTCCAGATAGTGCCCCGCCCCTCCACGGCCAACCCGGTCCCGGTGGGACAGATCCGGCCACGACAGGTCCGGCCACGACAGGTCCGGCCACGGCAGGTCCGGCCGATGGCCGGACGGGCTTCTATGGTGTCGGCGGACCTGCAGCCGGCGGCCCGGACGCCAAGTCCGACCCGGACAACCCGAACAACCAGCCCCTCTAGCCCGCGCCGGGCATCTCCAGCCGCGGCCGGGCAGCTCACCGGAGCCGCGCGGCCGCTTCGTTGCGCCCCGCCGTCGCGCCCTTCCACCCGCTCCGTCAAAAGGCTCTCCATGTGCGTGCATCCAAACGGCCTGGTGCGCCGGTAGAAGGGGTGTAAACATAAATCGCCCGTTCGGCGGGCCGTTGAAGGAGATGCACATGCGTACGATTTTTTTCGCAGCAGGCGCCGTAGCTATTGCGGCAGCCCTTACTCTTGCCGGCCCTGCCCAGGCGGCCGAGTCCGACGCCCAGCTTTCCGTTCTGCACGGAGTGCCAGGACTTACCGTTGACGTCTGGGTCAACGGCGCACGCACCCTGGACAACTTCACCCCCGGCACCCTCGCCGGGCCGTTGGCCCTTCCGGCCGGGAACTATGACCTTGCCGTCACCGCCGCCGATGCCGCAGACGCCGCCGCCCCCGTGATCGGGCCCGTGAAAGTCACGCTCGCGGCCGGCGGGAACTACACGGCCGTGGCCAACCTCGACGCCGCCGGTAAACCGACGGCCAACTTCTTTACGAACGATGTTTCACGGCTCGATGCCGGCAAGGGCAAGCTGACTGTCCGGCACACGGCAGCGGCACCGGCCGTGGACGTCCTCGCAGGCGGCGCCCCCGTCATCTCGGGCCTGGCCAACCCTCAAGAGAAGACGCTGACGCTGGATCCCGGCACCCTGTCCGTCGCGGTGGCCGCCGCGGGCACCACTGCGCCGGTGATCGGCCCGGCGGATGTAACAGTCAAGGAAGGCACCCACACGGTGGCGTACGCGTGGGGCAGCCTCGCGGACAAGACCCTGCAGCTGGCCGTGCAAAACATCGACGGGCTGCATTCGGCCCCTGCCGGTGTTCCGGGCGGACGCGCCAGCGCCGCTGACCCCGGGACCGCACCAGCAGGTCCGACGGCCGCCACGGTTGGCATCGGCGCTGCGGTCCTCCTGCTGCTCGCCGGCGCTGTCGCCGCGTCCCGCAAGCGGCCGGCGCTCGGCCGTATGCGCTAGACCCCATCCGCTAACGCCGGCCGCCCGGTCACCCGCCGGGCGGCTGGCCCATGGACTCCAACACGGCAGGAGAACGGATAATGAAGCGAACGACGACGGCGGAGCCCACCCGCCGTCCACCGGTTCCGCTGCCGCCTGCGCAGCGGGCAGGGGCGAAGGTCGCGGCCGCCGTCGTCACGGTGGTGCTGTTGATTGCCGGTTGCGCCGCACCCCGGGGCACCGCCACTCCGCTTCCTTCGGCTACGTCGGGAACCGTTACGGAATCAACGGTGACACCGGCCCCTGAGCCCGGAGGCCCCGAATCTTTGCCGCCGGAGTCCCAACTGGCAGTGCAGGCTGCAGAATCTGCTCCCGTTCCGGCCCAGGTATCAGCCATACCCGTCCGGCCGGCAACCCCGTCGGGCCAGGCGCCCGCGGACCCGTCCCCGCGATTCCTCACCGTGGAAGGCACCACTATCAACATGGCGATCGTCGATGTGGGCGTGAGCCCGGACGGGGCAATGGAAATCCCGGAGCCATTCAATGAGGCCGGCTGGTACCGCTTCGGTCCGGCACCGGGAGCTACCGCCGGCACCGCGGTGGTCGCGGCGCACGTCGACACCACGTCCGATTCGGCGCCCTTTTCCCAGCTCAAGTCGATCTCGCCGGGCACTTTGGTGACGGTCCGGCGCGAAGGGGCGGCGGCCATTATTTTCCGGGTGATCGGTGTGGAACTCATGGCCAAGGACGCATTTGACGGTGCGTCCATCTTCCGGCGTGACGGCCTGCCCCAGCTGAAGCTGGTGACCTGCGGCGGCCGATGGCTGGACGAACAACAGAACTACGGCGACAATGTGATTGTCACGGCGGTGCCGGCATGATTCCAAACGCAGCGCTCATCGTCGTCTCCAGCGGTGGGAAGGATTACGGCTTGGCACCTTTCCATCAGGCCTCTTCCGCCTGGGACGCCGGTCTGAACGAGTCCTTCGCCGCCGGTGACGAAACCGCGCTGGCCGAGGCCTACCGGCAGTTCTCGCCACTGGTCCACACGCTTGCCCTGCGTTCCCTGCGTGATCAGGCCGCCGCCGACGACGTCACGCAGGAGGTGTTCATCCGGGTCTGGCGCTCCCGGCAGGCCTTCGACCCCGGGAAAGCCCGGCTGCCCGCATGGATTGTAGGCATCACCCGGAACGTCATCACCGACGCGCAGGCGGCGTCGCTGCGGGAAACCCGGAAGGTGCTGGCCGCGGTGGAGATCGGCCCGGATTCCGAAAAATCCGCAGGGCATGCGGATCCAGAAGCCGTGGCCGACCGCCTGCTGTTGGACGGAGAACTGGAACGGCTGGGCGAGCCGCAGGGATCCATCCTCAAGCTCGCCTTCTACGATGACCTGACGCATTCGCAGATCTCAAAGAAACTGGACCTGCCGCTTGGTACCGTCAAGAGCCACATCCGCCGCAGCCTGTCCCAGCTCAGAAACCGATTGGAGGTAGACCGTGCAGCATCTTGATTCGGAGTCCCTGAGCCTGCTGGCTCTCGGCGAAGAGCTCGGAGACCACGCCGCGGACCATCTCCGTTCCTGCCCCGGCTGCGCAGCGGACTATGTGGGGCTGCGCCGCACAGTGGTGGCGGCCAGGCCCGGACCGGACGCCGCCGCACTGGAAGTGCCCGGGCCGCACATCTGGGCGGGGATCCATCGCACGCTTGGCCTTTCCGGGGCCGTCGCGGAGGACCCGCTCGGCTCTCCGGCGGCGGTGTCACCGGCCGGGGCGTCTCCCGCCGGGCCGTCGGCAGCGGCAGTGCCTCCCGCCGGGTCGTCACCTTCGACGGCGACCGTGACTCCATTCCCCTCCGCGCCCCGGGAAGTGAAGGCACCCCCGGAGGAACGGCCTGATCGCAACGACCGCGGGCCCGGTGGCAATGCCGGCCCCACCTGGCTGCGCCGTCCCGGCGCTTGGCTCGCAGCCGCGGCAGCCACCGCACTGGTGGCTGCCGGGGTCTTCTGGTCCATCCGGCAGAACGAACCGGTGATTGCTCCACTCGCATCCGCGCAGCTGGCACCGGTGGACCAGCACTCCGCCACTGGCTCGGCCCGGATCATCGAGGCTAAGGATGGACGGCGCACCCTTGAGGTGACGTTAAATAGGGACGAGGCCAAGGGATACCAGGAGGTCTGGCTGATTGCACCCGATCTCTCACGGCTTGTCAGCCTCGGCGTCCTGACCGCCGAGTCCGGCACTTTCCCGCTTCCCGCCGGGCTGGACCTGGCCAAATATCCGATCGTGGATGTCTCCGACGAGCCGGTGGACGGCAATCCTGCGCACTCCAGCGTGAGCATCGTCCGCGGCACTCTCGCCTCCTGAGATGACTGCGCCCTCCTGCCAGCGGCGCCCGGCTGGAACACAGCTGAGGGAATTTACCACTCCGCGGCAGGAGGCTGGCCATCATGCTGAACAACGAGGTGCCGGGAAACGGTTTGCTCGAGGGCAAGACCGCGCTGATTTACGGGGCTGGCGGCGGGAAGGCGGAGTCCGCCGTCACCAGGGCCGTGGCCGCGCACCCGATCAAGCAGGGATTGTTGATTACTGACAGGGGTGTAACCGGCTACTCGACGGTCACCGTGATCCGCTGCACCGCGTTGTTGCCCATTCCCTGGTAGTTCCAGACCTGCTCGAGCGGCTGCACGTCTCCGGACGCGTCCGTGGCGCGGCACGCCAGTTCGTGTTTGCCGGGCTCGGCGACCCATGGCATCGACCACGCGCACCAGGCAAATGGCGCCGCGGGGTGCTCCAGATGGGCCGGCGCCCACTTGCCGTCGATCCCGACTTCGACCCGCTGCACCGCGCCCTGTCCGGACCAGGCGCGTCCTGTCAGCATCACTGGAGCGGCGGGCAGGATCCTGCGCCGGGTGAAGAAATCCGGGATGCCCGGCGGGACCATCAGCGAGCGGACCTTTATCCAGGTGACGGGCGCTCCGGCGTCGTCCGCGTCCTGCTGGTAGCGGTAGGCGACCGACTGCTGAAACCCGTCGAAGGGCTTGGTCAGCACCTTGATCGAGGACAGCCACTTCACGCTCGCCATGCCGTACCAGCCGGGGACCACCAGCCGGAGCGGGTAGCCGTGCTGTGGCGGCAGTTCGAAGCCGTTCATCCTGTAAGCCAGCACGACGTCGGGCCGAAGGGCCTCGTCCATCGGCAGGCTCCGGGCGAACTGCTGGCGTACCCCGCCCTGAACTCCGGTATCCGCGCCGGTGAAGACCACCTCGACGGCGTCGTCCTCAACGCCCGCCTGGGTTAAGAGGTAGGCGAGCGGGACGCCCGTCCAGGTGGCCGTGCCGACGGCCTCAAGCATCCACGGCTGGCTCAGCGGGCGGGGCTTCAAAAGGGCGCGGCCGTTCCCGGCGCATTCCAGCGTCACAGGGACGCTGATGCTCGGTGCCCGGCGGAGCGCCCGGATGCTCAGCTCCAGCGACCGCCGAACGGCGCCGCCGATCCGCAGATGCCAGTTGTCGGCGTCGATGTACGGGATATCGAAGTGGTTTAGCAGGTAGTGAAGCCCGGGCGGAGTTGTGTCATTCCGCAGCGCCTCGAGTGGCATCGAGTGGTTCCGCACGGCGAGTTGGAGTTCCTCGGCCGTCAGCGGCCCGTGGCTCGGCTCGCCGGGGTGCGACGGGAGCTTTCCCGTCCGGCGGCGCGGGTTTCTCAGGACGTTTGAGTGTCTGGACATCTGCTTTGGCATGACGTGCCGCGATTCTGCTCCGGACCAGCCCGGTTTTGGCCGGTGTCACCCGGTTTCAGGTCTACGCCGCGGTCCGGATGCCGTCAAGACCGGGCCGGTCCGGCAGGAAGGCGGGGTGACTAGTGGCCTGGGGGCGTGTTCGGCTGCTCCGGGTACGGGTAGGCCTCCGGCGCTGCGGGCGGGCGGTTCGCCGAAGGATCCCATGAGGTGGGACCGTTCGGGCCCTGATATGTGCCGTTCTGCGGCCCGCCGGACGGGGTGCCGCCCTGGAGCCGGATCAGTTCGGCGGTGTTCTCGGCGGTGCGGATTCCGGCCACGAGTGACTCGAGCCCGATCCGTGCCAGCGCGAGGTAGATGAGAACGAAGAGCGGCCCGATCACGAGCAGAACCAGGATGCCCAGGACCGCGTTCCGGCTGGCGAAGGCCGAGATAACGACCACGATATACATGATGCCCAAGGCAATCATGATCAGGATGTAGACGATTTTGGCGATGGACGGCGAGACGAAGCGCGTAAAGGAAAGATCGAACAGATTTTTCAAGGATGTCCCCAAATTATTTCCGCCGGACGCGACGGACCATGTTTGTCACGCCGAGCATATCCGCGCAGGAAGCGGCAGTACGGCAAGGAGTGCCTCAGTATTTCGCGCCGCGGTATCGCGCGCCCCTACAGTGTGTGCGACTCGGCCAGGAACTGCGCCAGGCCCAGTGGTCGGCGTCCGGTGAGTTCGTGCACGGCCGACGTCGGCCCGGCGAGTTCACCGGCGGAGATGGCCGTGTAGGTGCTCACCCAGGCGTCGACCTGCCACGGCGGTGCGCCAAAGGAGGCCCGCGAGGCGTAGGCCTCCGCCAGCGTCTCGTGGTGGAAGGTGATGGTCCGGCCGGTGCCGGCGGTCAGGAGCGTCGCGGCCCGGGCCAGCGAGATATCTTCCGGCCCGGTGAGGTTGTAGCTCCGGTCCGTATGCAGGGCAGGGTCCCGGAGCACCGTTACAGCGGAGCGGGCAATGTCGGCCCGCGCGACGGCGGCCATCACGCCGTCGCCGGCGGGTCCGCGGATGACGCCGTCATCCCCGGCCAGCAGCGGCAGGAAATCCAGGTAGAAGTTGTCCCGCAGGAAGGTGTAGTCCATTCCGGAGGCTTTGATCCGCTCTTCCGTGGCGAAGTGGTCCCGGCCCAGGGTGAAGGTCGAATCGGGCGCGGCCCCGAAGAACGAGGTGTAGACGATGTGCTGCACCCCTGCTTCCGCGGCCGCGTCGACAAAGGTGAAATGCTGCTGCAGCCGGTCCTCGGCCTCGGCGGCGGAGACCATAAACAGCGTCTGCACCCCTGCCAGCGCTGCCTTGGCCAGCACCGGATCGGCGTAACTCACCACCATGGGAACCGCGCCCGCCAGCTCCGGCGCGCGGCGGAGGTCACGGACCAGCAGCCGTTGCGGGCTGCCGGCGTCGGCCAGTTTCCGGGCCACCAGCCCGCCGAGGTGCCCTGTGGAACCGGTGACCGCAAGTTCTGCTCCCGGTGCCACAGCTCAGGCCTCGCGGGAGGCCGGGGACTTGGTCTGCGCGGGGTCCCGTTCGGCGAGGGAGCCGATCGCGGCGTCGATCTTGTGCATGATTTCCGCGTCGAGCTTCACCCCGGCGGCCGCGACATTGCCCGCGATCTGCTCCGGACGGGACGCGCCCATGATGGCGGAGGCCACGTTCTTGTTCTGCAGCACCCAGGCGATACTCAGCTGGGCCATGGTCAGCCCGGCCTCGTCCGCGATCGGCTTCAGCTGCTGGACTCCGGTGAGGACGTCGTCGGACATCCAGCGTTCGATCATCTTCGAGCCGCCCTTGGTATCAGTTGCGCGGCTGCCCTCGGGAGCGGGCTTGCCGGGGTGGTACTTGCCGCTCAGGACGCCCTGCGCCATGGGGGACCAGACGATCTGGGACAAGCCCAGCTCTTCCGACGCCGGAACCACCTCGGCCTCGATGACCCGCCACAGCATGGAGTACTGCGGCTGGTTGGAAATCAGCTGGAAGCCCAGCTCCCTGGCAAGGGCGTGGCCGTCGCGGATCTGGTTGGCGGTCCACTCACTGACGCCGATGTAGAGCGCCTTGCCCTGCCGCACGATGTCCGCAAATGCCTGCATGGTCTCTTCGAGCGGGGTTTCATAGTCGTAGCGGTGGGCCTGGTACAGATCCACGTAGTCCGTCTGCAGCCGGGTCAGGGAGCCGTCGATGGCTTCCATGATGTGTTTGCGGGACAAGCCCAGGTCATTGTGGCCCTTGGGGCCGGTGGGGCCGAACACCTTGGTGAAGATCTCCAGGGATTGCCGGCGCTCGTCCTTCAATGCGCTGCCCAGGACCGTCTCCGCAGCTGTATTGGCGTACACATCCGCCGTGTCGAAGGTGCTGATCCCGGCGTCGAGAGCGGCCCGGACACACTGGGTGGCCACGTCGTTTTCCACCTGGGACCCGTGCGTGAGCCAGTTGCCGAAGGTGATTTCCGAAATCTTGAAGCCGCTGTTCCCGAGGTATCTGAATTCCATGCGTTTCACCGTAGCGGACTTAGCTGCCCGGGGTAAGGGCTCAGCCGGCTTTGCGCTCCTGGGCCTGCGGATCGGCCTGCGGCTTGTGCTGCCGATTGTTTCGCGGAGTGCTCGTGGGCAGCGGAAGCTGGCCGGGCAGCGAAACGAGTGATCCGGTGTCCAGCACGGACTTCGCAGCGGGCATCGGCGGCTTAGTGAAGGCGTGCGGAGCGGTGCCCAGCTCGCCGTTCCGGTCGGTGGCGGACGCCACCAGCGGCCCCACTGCTGTTACATCCTGGACGGGAGTGTTGGGGCTGGGGAGATCGCGGACCGAGACCTTAACGGCCGGTGCTGTCTCGGCCTTGGCCTTCGCAGCCGCGCGGGCGTCGGCCCGCGCGACGGCGTCGACCCACGCCGGTGACAGCGCGGGTTCCGGCCTGGCCGGTTTCTCCTTCGCAGGGGCACTAGCCGGCGTCGCGGGAGTTGCTGGCCTGGCCGATTCAGCGGCATCAGCGGAGCGCAGGGTCCCGATACTCGGCATGGGCCCCGAGCGGCTCCCGCTTAGGCTGCGGACCGTGGCCACGACTAAGACAGCCACCAGCCGTCCCAGGCCGGCAATCACCAGCGTGGCGACAAAAACGAGGAAGAGACCAAAGAACATGACGAACGCCACTGCGAGGGTGGCGAAAAAGGTCAGGTTCAGGGCGATGGTGGTCGGATCTTCCATTTCACCTCTCCTGGCTGGCTTTCCCTGCGCTACCGGACGCAACAAGGTTCGCCGGGCAACGGCACTCTTAACAATACGGATTAACAATACGGACTTTTCGGAGCGGACACGAAGGCACCGCCGGTCTGGGCCCAGACGTGTTGCAGACGTTGTCCCGGTCGGCACGGCGGCACCGGGCTAGGGTACGTCTATAGTCGGAAGCAGCCCCGCCGGCGCCGTCCGGCCCGCCGGAAGGAAACCCCGTGACGAACGCCGCTGACCCTGTCCCCGGGCCGTCCGGTAAGCCGGCGGCCGCTCCATTCCAGGGGAACTGCCCGTGCCTTTCGGGGGAGCAGTACCGGGACTGCTGCGGCCGCTTCCACCGCGGCGAAGCGGAGGCGCCGACGGCGGAGCTGCTCATGCGCGCCCGCTATGGCGCCTTTGTGGTGCTCAACCCCGGCTACCTGCTGCGGACCTGGCACCCGGACACGCGGCCCGCCGGGCTGGAGCTGGATCCGGCCATGCAGTGGCGTCGGCTGGACATCGTCTCCACCAGCCGCGGCGGTCTGCTGGACACCGAAGGGATTGTTGAGTTCCAGGCGCATTTCCGGCACAGCGGCGAACGTGGAGTCCACCACGAGACCAGCCGTTTCCTGCGGGTGGACCGCCGCTGGTACTACCTTGACGCCGTCGAACTCCGCTGACACGTGGCCTTGGAGGAGCTGAGTCCGCCGGGCGCCGGGCCGCGGAGCCCGGCAGGATCCGGGCGCTTGGCTAAACCGCCGGCTTAGCGCTCCTCAACAGTTTCCGCCGGCGTGAACCCGGCGCGGTCCACTTTGCGGTGGAAGCGCATGCCGGCGAGGCCGCCGAGCACGGCACCGACGAGAGCAACTCCGGCGACCACCACGGCGGCGATGATGCTCGTTGTGGTCAGCTGGCCCTCGTTGACCGGGATGCGCGGGAAGCTGTTCAGGTTGGCCAGGATGTTGTACCGCTGTCCCGCCACGAGGCCCAGGATGGCGATCACGATCGCGGCGATGATGGACCAGACCCACACCGCAAAACCCTGCTTGGCGCCGTTGAAGCGGGCCATCCGGCCGGCGACGTAGCCGCCGCAGTAGTAGGACACGAGCAGGATCCCGAGCAGCACGATGATGCCGACCAGCCCCACGGTCTGGTCGCCGGAACTGACCGCCGCGTTGACGTCGGTGTTGGTGGCGAGTCCGACGGCGGTGCCGGCGGCGGCAACCAGTGCGGTCAGCAGCACGGCCATGCCGGTGGCCGCGAGCCAGCCGAAGAAGGCTGAGCCGATCTTGATGCCGCCGAACTGCTCCTTCTCGCGGGCCACGACGGTCTCGCGGGTGGGCACGTCGTCAATGAAGGCTTCAGGGCCTGGTTTATCGTGGCGCACAGCGGTCACCGGCTGGGCACGGGTCGGTTGGGCGTCCACCGCATCGCGGGACCGGGTGGTTGCCGCGGCTTCGGTCGGGATGGCGCGTGTGTCAGTTGCGCTGTCCCGGATCGGCTCACGACGGACCGGCTCGGTGCGGTCGGCACCGTTCCGAGCGCTGTCCTGGCGGGCTGTGCCCTGGCCGGCGGCGTCCTGGCGCGCGTCGTGAATGCGGGCTTCCTGGTCAGGGGCACCCTCCTGGTCGTGGGCGCGTCGGGGCGATCGATCTTCGGGGCCTGCTGTGTTGCTCATGAGGACTACTCACTTTCACTGATTGACCCGCGCTCGTTGCTTGAACCGGGCACCGCAAGACGGAGACCGGCGTGGCCATCTCCTCTCCACCTAACCACGGGCGGTACCCGGTAGCAAGGATGCTTACTATTGAGTTGGAGCGGCAACACGGGCTGTGAAGCCGCACGTCAGCGGTATTTGCGGTGCAGGTTTTCTTTCACGGAAGCGCGCGGACTGGCATCGGCAATCCACGGCCCGGTGCCCTCGGACTGGTCCAGGACGCCCGCTTCCAGCCACTCGTAGTCCCCGGCGAGGACCTTGCGGGAGAGGACGTGGTCGCCGTCGTCCGTGTTCCGCCAGAGCTGGTCGAAGTATTCGTCCACCCGCACGCGGGCCTGCTCGCAGTACGCCTCGGCGAGCTCGTAGGCGGACGCGCCCCGGACCGGGGAGGTGCGCAGCAGCATCTCCGCCCGCGAGCAGCAGGCAGCCATGGCGAACAACTCGGCGCCGATGTCCACGATCCGGCCAAGGAACGCCTGCTTGTGTTCCAGCTTCGCCTGCCAGCGGCCCATTCCGTAGAAGGTCTGCCGCGCGAGCCGCCGCGAGGACCGTTCGACGAATCGCAGCTGCTTGGCCAGCCGGCCGAAATCGCTGTAGGAACGCGGATCCATGCCCGCACCGGCGACGAGCCTGGGCAGCCACTTTGCGTAGAACCCGGAGGCGCCGACGGCGGCCCGGGCTTTGTCGGACAGGCTGGCGTCCTCGGAGGCGAGGTCCCCGGCGGCCGCGAGGTGTGCGTCCACGGCTTCGCGGGCGATCAGCAGCTTCATGATTTCCGAGGAACCCTCGAAGATCCGGTTGATCCGGAGGTCGCGGAGCTGCTGTTCGGCGGGGACGGCACGCTCGCCGCGGGCCTCCAGGGAGTCTGCCGTCTCGAAGCCGCGGCCGCCGCGGATCTGTACCAGTTCGTCGGCGATCCGGCAGCTGATCTCGGTGGACCACAGCTTCGCGAGGGCCGCCTCGATCCGGACGTCCTTCTGCCCGGCGTCGGCCATTTCCGCGGAGAGCTCGAAGACGGCGTCCAGGGCGAAGGCGCTCGCGGCGATGAAGGCGATCTTCTTGCCCACAGCCTCATGCTTGCCCACCGGCCGGCCCCACTGCGTGCGGGCGTTGGACCATTCACGGGCGATCTTCAGGCTCCACCGTCCGGAGGCGACGCAGAGCGCGGGGATCGAGAGCCGGCCGGTGTTCAGCGTGGTGAGGGCGATCTTCAGCCCCTGGCCTTCGCGTCCCAGCCGGTTAGCGGCGGGCACCCTGACCTGGTGGAAGCGGGTGACGCCGTTTTCGATGCCGCGCAGCCCCATAAAGGCGTTGCGGTTTTCCACTGTGATGCCCGGGGAATCCATCTCGACGACGAAGGCGCTGATGCCGCCCCTGTGCGCCGTTCCGTCCGCGGCGGTGCGGGCCGGCACCAACGCCATAACGACGACCAGCTCGGCGATCACGCCGTTGGTCGTCCAGAGCTTTACACCGTCGAGCAGATACGACTGGCCGTCCTCCGAGGGGACGGCGGTGGCGCCCATCCGGGCAGGGTCGCTGCCGACGTCGGGTTCGGTCAGCAGGAAAGCCGTGATGGCTCCCGCGGCGCAACGCGGCAGGTACTCCTGCTTCTGCTCGGGTGTGCCGAACACTTTGACCGGTTCAGGGACGCCGATGGACTGATGGGCGGAGAGCAGGGCGCCGAGGCTGGGATGCACCGAGCCCAGCAGCGCCAGCGCCCGGCCGTAGTAGACCAGAGTCAGGCCGAGACCGCCGTATTCGCGGGGGATCTTCATGCCGAAGACACCCAGTTCCGCCAGCCCCTTGAGGTAGTCGTCCGGGATCAGGGCGTCGCGCTCAATGGTGCGCCCGGACATGGTGCGGCAGTAGGCGGTCAGGCGCGCCATGAACGCTTCGCCGCGGTCGACGTCGTCCGCCGGGGCCTCCGGCCAGGGGTGGATCAGGCTGAGGTCGAAACTGCCGAGGTACAAACCCTTGGCGAAACTGGGCCGGTCCCACGTAGTTTCGCGGGCGGCCTCGGCGATGGCCCGGGCGTCGGCCGCGGTGGCTCCGGGGCCGATGGCGTCCGCCGATACGGGAACATCTGCGGCGGGGCTGTCGGTGGCTGGATTCTCGGTGGCTGGATTTTCGACGGCGGAGCTCACGGGGCATCTCCTCTAACCGGGGTTACCGGCTCGAGCCCTGGATCCGCCGTGGGTGGAGGACCCTTCAGCTGTCCCGCAATACTACCCGCGGGTAGGTGCCGGTACTAGGGGCTGGCTGTGCGATGAATTCGGCGGCGAATTCTCCTGCAAAGTCCGCCGCGAAATCCCCCGGCAGTTCCACGCTCGAGGCGTGGTGGACCAGCCGGTCCCAGGCGTGGTTGATGCCGTGGACGAGTCCCAAAAGGACGCTGGCCACAATGATCCACGCGAGGCGGCCGACGCCCACCAGCACCAGGGCGGCGAACGACGCCGTCATCATAAAGAGGGTGATTATCAGGGCAATCACGAGTGTTCCAATGAACACCATGGTTCCCGTTTCCACTGCGCTTAGGTCGAACTGCATTCTTCCCCCTGGACCATTGCTCCGGCTGAATCAGTAGCCCGAGCGTAGGGTGCGGGACGTACGGTCAACCAGAGCCCGGCGGCCGTTCCGGGCTCTTGATACGGGATTGAAATGCTACTGGGGCGTAGGTCACGGGTCGGTCGCGGAAAGTGCGCCGTCTTCGCGGCCGGCCCGGTAAAAAACCCGGCATAAATCCAACACGGGGTCACTTACGGCCGATGTAACGGCCCATGACGGGCCGGATCTGACCCCGCGTTGTGGTTCGGTGGTGCGTTTAGTCGTCGTCGAGCTCCGGGGCGGCCTGGCTGAGGACCTGGAAGTCCGCACCGACCAGGACTTCCACCTCGGAGCCGTTGTCCAGACGGACCTCCACCTCGTAGGCTGCGCCGCCCTCGTTCTCCCGCTCCACTTCGGCCACCCGGCCCTGGCCGACCTTGGCGAGGGCAGCGTTAACGGCCCTGTCCCGGTCCTCGGCCGTCAGCGCCGGCAGATTGGAATCGTCGTCCCGCTCGGTCCCGCCGCCCGCCACCTGGAACGGGCGGTCAACGGTAACGCCGGAACCGCCGGGCTGGGTGCCGGCCGCGACCGCCACGGTCGCGCCGCCCAGAACCACCGCCGCGGCCGCCACCCCCGTAATCAATACCGCTTTTTTACGCATGACAAAAGCTCCTTCCATGTGATGTAAACAGTGTGCTCCTGCGGCGGGAGGCATTCAACGCCTAAACCCTTCGGGGCCTGAGTTAACCTTGTAGCTGGCAGGTTTTCAGTATCCGCTGCCCCACCAACATCCCCGAGGCAGCTCAAGGAGAGTGCGTGTCCCGCTCCGCCCAGTTTTCGGCCGACGCCATCGGCGCCCGGCTCCGGGACCTCGAACTCCTCACGAAGGGTCCCGCCTGGGCGCTCACCCGTTCGGCTCCGTGGGTGATCGCCGTGCTGCAAGCCTCCTTCACCCGCACCCGGCCGCAGCTGCCGCTGGAACAGTTCCACGCCGACGTCGACGCCTTCCTGGAGCAGCTCCGCCGCCAGCCACCCGGGACGGGGGACGAACAGGGCGGCGCCGCCAACGGCACACCCTCCGGAAAGAAATATGCGGACGAGTGGACGCGCAGGAACTTCCTGACCCGCCGCAACCAGTCCGGCCGGATCGTCTACGAAGTCACCGAACCCGCGGCCCGGGTCCTCGCCTTCCTCGACAGCCTCTCCAGCGAACGTTCCACGCTCAACGGTTCCCGGCTCGGCACGCTGCTGGGCGACGTCGAAAAGCTCGCGAACCAGACCAACCCGGACCAGAGCGCCCGGCTCGAATCCCTTGAAGACGAGATCGGCGAACGGCGCCAACTGATCGAGGACATCAGCTCCGGGGACTTTGACGGCCTGCTCGACGACGACGAGGCGGTGGAGGCTGCCGGCAACATCCTGGACCTCGCTGCCAGCCTGCCCGCGGACTACAAAAAGATGCGTGACCGGATCGAGGAGCTGGTGTGCGAACTCCGCAACCAGATCATCGAGGAGTCCCTGAGTAAGGGCGCCACCATGGCCCAGGTGCTGGAGGCGGACAAGCGGCTCCGGCAAAGTCCCGAGGGCAGGACCTTCCGCTCCTTCACTGCATTCCTGGAAGACCCGCAGCAGCAGGTGCGCTTCCGGTCGGCGATCGGCGAGGTGCTGAGCCGGGAATTCGCGGACGACCTCCGACAGGAGGAACGCGAGACGCTGAAGAACCTTGTGGCGGAACTGCGCACCCAGCACAGCCAGATTCAGCGGATCTACGGCAAGCTCAGCGAAAGCCTCAACACTTACGTGCAAAGCGACGACTTCCGTCAGTCCGTGCGGCTCCGCGCGGTCCTCCGCGAGGCCGAACAGGCCCTCCGTTCCCTGCCCTACGAGCGGGAACGCCCAGGCCTGGTCCGCGGCCCGGTGCTGTTCAATGCCGGCTTCGAGTCCCTGGCCATGGTCAAGCTCTTCGACCCGGACGAGTTTGCGGCCCCGCCGAGGCTTGCCGACCCGATCGCCTTCAGCGACTCGGACCGGGTGCGCTCGCCGCGGACCGGCAAGGCGAGCCCCGCGGCGATCCGGGCCGCATTCGCCGGTGCCGCCACCCTGGCCGAGGTGTGGGAGCAGCTGCCCGCCGGGGAACGCCACATCAATTCCATCCGGGCCCTGCTTTCGCACGCCCTGCACGCGGGCGCAGGCTTTGATCGCGAGGCCTGGGACACCATCGATTTCGAACAGATCGACGGCACCACACGCACCGCGTACCTGCCTGTCGTCACGCTCAAGAAGGATTGAAGATGACTGAAGTTTCCCACGACGCGCATACTGCGGTGGACAACGACGCAGCGCCCGGGCCGGGCCACGTTCATCCGGCTCCCTTCGCCGTCACTGCGCGGGACACTTTTGTCGACGGCGCTGCGCTCTTCCCGGGCGACACCGGTGTACTCCCGATGAAGGTCCGCCAGGCGCTCGTGAAGTTGCTTAAGGGCCCCTACATCGACGGCGGCCGCGACGAAAAGCTCTGGAGCACGCTGCTGGACAACCAGCTGATCCTGCGCAGCCGCCTGTCCGAGCTCTTCCTCACCCTGCAACTGGACCACGAACGCAAGGTGGCGGTGCTGCGTCCGGTTGACCCTGAGGCGATCGGCGGCAGCACCCGCTCCAGCATCCTGCGCCAGCAGCGTGCCCTGAGCCGCGTCGAAACCATCGTGCTGCTCCGGCTGCGCCTGCTCCTTGACCGCCATGTCGCAGCCCAGACGGACCCCACCATCACGCGCGAGGAAATCGCCGAGCTCGTGGCCCACTATCAGCCCGCCGGCCAGCAGGATGCCCTGCGCGACTCCGACGTCGTCAACCGCGCCATCACCAAACTCCTGGCCCGCCAGCTCCTCCTCATTACCGGCCTGGACGAGGTTTTTACCATCTCCAACGCCCTCCCCCTGGCCCTCCCCTTCGAAAACATCGGCGACATCCCCGCCCAGATCGAAGCCCTGGTAGCCGCCGCCACGGACCAGTCCGGAACAGAACCGCTGCTGGAGCTCGACGCCGACAGTTCTGCGGAAGAGGACGGCGACGACGCCGATGCCGCCCCAGATGAGCTAAACAGCGACGGGGATGCTGAAACGGTCACCCAAGGCGCACTGACAAACGAAGACGACGACGGCGATGCCGCCCCGGGAGTGGCATCGGGCCTGTCGGAGCCGCGCGCTGAGCTGATCGAAGATCAGATGCGCGGCGCAGGGGCGGGGGCGGCATCGCCGTCGTCGTCTCCCAAGCCCGCCACTGACGAAGCGGAGGCAGCCAAGTGAGCATTGCAACCATGCTCCCCATGGGTGAGCTCACCAACCCCGGCCAGATGCGCCTCGCCCTGGTCCAGGTGGTCAACTGGGGCACCTTCCACGGGGCCCACACGATGCACGTGGACCGCCACGGCACCCTGCTGACCGGCAATTCGGGCGTCGGCAAGTCCACGCTGTTCGATGCGATGCTGCGGGTTTTCGACGCCCGGCCGCGCTCCAACGAGGCCGCGGCCCAGCGCGCGGGAGGCGCGGTGGAGGACAAGCGGACCACGTTTACATACATGCGCGGCAAGGTGGGGGACAAGGCCGTCGGCGAGGGCTCGGCGAGTGCCTTCCAGCGCCCCGGTGCCACCTGGTCCGCCGTCGCCCTGACCTTCGACAACGCCGCCGGCACGCGCGTGACCGTTTCGGCGCTGTTCGACCTGCCCAAGAACGGCACGGAGTCCAGCGTCGGCCGGTACTACCTGATCGACAACAAGCCGCTGGATCTTTCGGCCGTCGAGGGCATCGCGGAGAAGCGGTTCACCAGGTCGGCCCTGGACGCGATCTTCCCGGCTGCCCAGATCTTCGATGTCCACAAGGCGTTTGCGGAACGCTTCCGCCGCCTGCTGGGCATCAATTCCGACCAGGCGCTCCCGCTGCTGCGCGTGATCCAGGCCGGCAAGGGCCTTGGCGGCAGCGTCAACACCTTCTTCCGCGACCAGGTCCTGGACGCTCCCGCCACGCTGGCCGCCGCGGACGACGTCGTCGAGGAATTCAGCAACCTGATGTCCATCCGGCAGCGTCTGGAGGACGTCCGGGGCCAGCGCGACCAGCTGGCCCCGGTGCCCGGCCTGAACAAGGAGTACGCCCGGTCCCTGCTCGACGCCAACCGGCTCCGGGACCTCGCCGGCGAGGAATTCGAGGCCTACAGGCAGCAGTTGGCCGTTACCGTCCACGAGAAAACGCTGGCCAGGTTCAAGGACCTCGCGCAGGCAAAGGCCAAGGACCTCGGCGCCGAACGCGGCGTGCGCGACGGCCTGGCCAGGGAGCTGCGCCAGCTCGAGGCAGACTACAACAACCAGGGCGGTAACGCGATCTCCGCGATCGAGCAGTCGCTGGAAAACGCGCGGGTGGCGCTCAAACTGCGCCAGCAGGTGGAGGAATCGGCCCGCAAGGGACTCTCCGACGCCGGACTGGAGCTTGAGTGGACCGCGGCCGGCTGGGAGCGGGCCCACGAGCATGCGGCGGCACGCTCGGACGAGTTGAAGGGCGACTCGGAGGCGCTCAAGGAGCTCCGGTTCGAGGCTTTCGACGGCCACGCCGCGAGGAAGCGCGAGCTCGCTGCGGCGCAGCAGGAACTGGTGTCGCTCAAGACGCGCAAGTCCCTGCTGCCGCCGTCGAGCATTGAAAACCGCAGCGCCATCGCGGTGGCCACCGGTGTTCCCGAGGAGCATATGCCGTTCGGCGGTGAGCTGATGGACCTCGCCGACGGCCAGGAGCAGTGGCGGCCGGCCGCCGAGCGCGCGCTGCGCGGCCTCGCCACGACACTGCTGGTTCCCGGCGAGCACTTTTCCGCCGTCACCCGGTACCTCAACGACCATTCCGTCCGCGGCGCACTGCGCGCGGTGGACGTCTCCAAGCCGCTTGCCGGCGGTGCGCTGGCGGTGGAGGACGCGTCCGACGGCGATCTGCTGACGAAGTTGGACATCCTCACCGCGGGCCCGGCCGCCGCGGCGGCCGGGTGGATCCGCGAACGGATCGCCCTCGACTTCGCGTTCCCGTGTGTTGAAGACCCGGACGAGCTGGCCCGGCTGGACAAGGGCCTGAGCCTGGGCGGGGTGGTCAAGCGCAACCGCCACACGGTGGAAAAGGACGACCGCAACACGTCCCGGCAGGACTACGTCCTCGGCTTCGACAACGCCTTCAAGCGTGAACTCGTCGCCGGGCGCGTCCAGGACCTGCAGCAGGAACTTGCCAAGGCCGCGGAGCTGGCGCAGGGCCGGGAAGAGTCACACCAGGGCATGAGCCGGCAGCTCGAGGCACTGCGCCGGGTGGCCGACGACCATCGCCCCTGGGAGCAGGTCTCGGCCGCCGTAGCCTCGGACGGGCTCGCCCGGATCGAGCAGCGGCTCAAGGATGCCCTCGCCGCGCAGGCCGACCTCGAACCGCTGCGCGCCAACACCGAGGCCGCCCGTCACAGGCACCAGTCCAGCACCGAGGCCGCGGCCGTGCTGCAGAGCGAGTACAAGACCCTTGACTCGCAACTGACCAGTGCCGATGCGCTGCTGGACGCCGCCCGCACCCGCCTGGCGCAGGCGCCGCCGTCGGACGCCACCGTCTCCTCGCTGGAACCGTACTTCACGGACGTCGGCGATGTCCTGGAAATGTATGGGCTGGACAACCTCGCCAACCAGGTGCGGACCCGGCTCCTCGCCGAGCTGCACGCGGCCGAATCCCGGGGGCAGACCACCTCGGAACGCCTCACCCGCATCTTCGAAGGCTTCGTCCGCGAATGGGGCACGGCGGTTTCCGCGGACCACGGCACCTCGATCGGGGCAGCGGGCGAGTTCGAATCCCGCTACCACGCCATTGTGAGCGACGGGCTGCCCGCGCAGGAGTCCGAATTCCGGCAGTTCTTCAACCAGCGCACGCACGAATCCTTCAGCACGCTGCTGCACCTGCTGGACGAGGAACGCCGGTCGATCACCAGCCGCATCCTTCCGCTCAACGGGATCCTGTCCCAGGTGAACTTCCACGAGGGCAGCTTCCTGGAACTGGACATCCGGCAGACCCTGCCGGCCACGGCGAAGCAGTTCAAGGACGCCATCCAGAACGCGCTCAGGGTCCGGCACGCCCGGCCGGTCAAGGCCGCCGGCGCCGCTGCCGCTGCCGTGACGGAAATCGACGACGACGCCGAGCTCACCAACCGCTACAAGTCGCTCGAAACGCTCGTGAAGCGTCTCGGCTCGCAGACTCCTGAGGACCGGCGCTGGCGCGCCGAGGTGCTCGATGTCCGTGGACACCTCTTCGTTCAGTGCAAGGAGCACCGCGAGGTCCAGGGCGCCGGGTCCAAGGGGCCGGGAAAGGGCGGACGCCGGAAGACCGAGGTCTTTATGCACGCGGATACCGGCTCGATGTCCGGCGGCGAGCGGCAGCGCTTCACCGCGTTCATTATGGCCGCGGCGCTGAGCTACCAGCTGGGCATCGCCGAACAGGGTTTCACCACCTACGGCACCGTGATGATGGACGAGGCCTTCGTGCTGGCCTCGGAGGAGTTCGCCGGCGCCGGCATCAAGGCGCTGCACGAGTTCGGCTTCCAGCTGCTTCTGGCCGCGCCGGAGAACGTGATCGACCTGTCCCGCCACCTCGGCTCGGTCACTGAGATCCTGCGGGACAAACGTACCAACCGCTCCGGCGTGCTCACCGCCCCCGTGATCGGGCCCCGCCCGGGGGACGAGGGGACGTGGCGGTCCGAGGCCAACCCGGTGGACATCGTCCTCCGCTAGTCCACCCGCTAAACAGCAACGCGGGGTCACTTAGCGCCCATTATCCCCCTCGGGATGGGCCGTAGGTGACCCCGCGTTGTTTGGAGTTGGCTCAGACATTGGCACGACCGTCCCCGCTTCGGCGTAATTACGTTACGCAATGGTTGCCTAATTTACCAAAGGATAGGCTAGCCTTACTTAGGTTCGCATCATTGACCTAAGGAATCCCATGCATCTCCCCGCCCAGAGCGAGACACTCCGCACCGCGCCCAGACGTCACTTCCTTCGCGCCGCCGGGCAGGCGACTGCCGCCCTGGCCGCGGTCGCGCTCTCCCTGAGCGCCTGCACCACCGGCCCGGCAAGCTCGACGGCGGCCGGCGCGCCCAGCCAGTCCGCCAGCTCAGCCTTCCCGGTGACCATCAAGCACGTCTTCGGCCAGACGATCATCAAGGAACAACCCCAGCGCGTCGTCACCGTCTCCTGGGTTAACGACGACGTTGCGATCGCGCTCGGCGTCGTCCCGGTCGGTGTCCCCAAGAACGAGTGGGGCGGCAATGACCAGGGCTCCACACCGTGGAAGGACGCCGCGCTCGGCAAGCTCGACGCCGGCATCGGCTCGGCAAAGGCCCCGGCCCAGTTCTCCGAAGCGGACGGCATCAACTTCACCGAGATCGCCAAGCTCAACCCCGATGTCATCCTCGGTGCCTACTCCGGCCTGAAGGAAGAGGACTACAAGAAGCTCAGCGAAATCGCGCCGGTGGTGGCCCACCCCGAGGTCGCTTATGGGACCTCATGGCAGGACTCCACAGCCATCATCGGCAAGGCACTCGGCAAGGAAACCGAAGCCACAAAGCTGGTCGCGGACACCGAGGCCACCATCAAGGACAAGGTCTCCAAGTACCCGCAGCTCGCCGGAAAGTCTTACATCTACGGCAATCTGGATCCGGCAGCCACGGCGAAGATCGGCCTCTACACCGCCAACGACAACCGGCCGCGGTTCCTCAGCGCGATCGGGATGAAGCTGGCGCCCGTGGTGGAGGCCAACTCGAAGGGCTCCAAGGAGTTCTACATCCCCTGGTCCGCAGAGAAGGCCAACGAGCTCCAATCGGACATCTTCGTGACCTGGGTTGCCGACGCCGCCGCCGCGACAGCCGTCACGGCCGACCCGCTGATGGCCCAGATCCCGGCCATCAAGCGTGGCGCCCTGGTCTCCGATTCTGACAACACGCTCACGCTGTCCATCTCCGCCTCCTCGCCGCTCAGCCTGCCCTGGTCCCTGGACACGTTCCTGCCCCAACTGGCCGCCGCCGCGGACAAAGCAGCCAAGTAGCCACCGCCCCATGAGCCCACTGACGACGACGGCGGCCATGGCCGCCGCCGGATCCGCACCGGAGATCCCGGTCGCCCCCGCCTGGGGTCCCCGTGCCTTCTGGCTGCTGGCCGCCGTCGTTGTCCTTGCTCTCGTGGCCGCGGCGTCGCTCGCAATCGGGGCCCGCGGCCTGTCCCTGGAAACCGTCTGGCAGGCGCTGGTCCAGTTCGATCCGGCCAACGGCGATCACGCCGTAGTTCACGCCCGGATCCCGCGCACCGTCCTGGGCCTGCTCGCCGGCGGCGCCCTCGGGCTCGCGGGCGCGGCGATGCAGGGCGTGGCCCGCAACCCCCTCGCGGAGCCGGGCATCATTGGCGTCAACGCCGGGGCCGCGCTGGCCGTCGTCACCGGCATCTACGTTTTCGGCGTCTCCTCCCTGACCGGGTACATCTGGTTCGCGTTCATCGGCGCCGCGGCCGCGGCCGCCGTCGTCTATCTGATCGCCTCGCTGGGCCGGGACGGTGCGACGCCGGTGAAGCTCGCCCTAGCGGGCGCCGCCCTGAGCGCGGGACTCTTTTCGCTCATGAACGTGATCCTGGTTTCCAGCCAGGACACCCTGGACCGCTTCCGGTTCTGGCAGGTCGGCGGGATCGCGGGCCGCGACTGGTCCGTGGTGCTCCCCGGGGTACCGTTCCTGCTGCTCGGCGCCCTGATTGTGCTGGGCACCGGGCGGATCCTCAACGGCCTTGCCCTGGGTGATGATCTGGCCCGCGGCCTCGGCCAGCGCGTGGGGGTAGCCCGCGGCATCACGGCGCTGGGGATCGTGCTGCTCTGCGGATCGGCCACCGCGCTGGCGGGCCCGATCGGCTTCATCGGGCTCGTTATTCCGCACGCCGTCCGCTTCCTGACCGGTCCCGACTACCGCTGGATCCTGCCGTTCTCGCTGGTCCTGGCCCCGGCGCTGCTCCTGGCGGCCGACGTGATCGGCCGTGTCATCCTGCTCCCCGGCGAGGTTCCCGCCGGGATCCTGACGGCGCTGCTCGGCGCCCCGGTGTTCGTCTGGCTGGTCCGCCGCGGCAAGGGGGCCGGCCTGTGAGACTCGCCGATACTAAAACCCCCGTTGACCTATCACTTCCCGTCGCTAAAACCGCGGCTGAGCGACCAAAACTGATAGCGCAACACCGGCGGATCCTTGTCCTGGCCCTCGCCGCCGTGGTGGTCTTCGCCGCGAGCGTGCTCCTGGGCAGCTACACCGTCACCATCCCCGACTTCTTCAGGATCCTGGCCGCCCACCTCACCGGCGGGGCGAAGATTCCCGGGGCGAGCTTCATCGTGATGGAGCACAAGCTGCCGCGGGCCGTGGTGGGCACACTGATCGGCGCCGCGTTCGGGCTGTCCGGCGCGCTGCTTCAGACCATGCTGCGCAACCCGCTGGCCAGCCCGGATGTGATCGGCATCAGCTACGGTGCCAGCGCCGCGGCCGTCACAGCGATTGTGCTCTTCGGCGCGTCCGGTGCGGTGGTGTCGGGCGCGGCCTTCGCCGGTGCACTGGCCGTGGCCGCCCTGATTTACGCGATCTCCCGCAGCGGACCGCCCGGCTCCGGCGGCGGCCGGGACAGCGCCGCGGGAAGCCGGCTGATCCTGGCCGGGGTGGGAATTGCCGCCGCGCTGCAGGCCGTGGTCAGTTTCCTGATGACCCGGACGGATATCCGCACAGCCGCGGACGCCCTGATCTGGCTCAACGGCTCGCTCAACACCGCCAGCTGGGACCGGGCCGGGGTCCTCAGCCTCGCGCTGCTGGTGCTGGTTCCGGCCGTCGTGGTCCTCGCCGGCCCGCTGCGCATCCTCGAACTTGGGGACGACGCCGCCGCCGGCCTCGGAGTGCGGGTCGGCGCCACCCGGCTCGCGATCGTGGTCGCCGCCGTCGGGCTAGCAGCGGCGGCGACGGCGGCTGCCGGACCCGTTGCGTTCGTCGCCTTCCTCGCCGGTCCGATTGCCGGCCTATTCGTCCGGAAGGCAAGCCTGCCAGCGTCGGCCCTGACCGGCGTGCTGATGGTCCTCTCGGCGGACTACTTGGCCGCAAATATCGCCCCGCTGCTGCTGGCCGGAACCGTCCTTCCGGTGGGCGTGGTCACCGGCGCGCTGGGTGCCCCGTTCATGCTGTGGCTTCTGGTCACGACCAACCGAAAGGATGCCTGAGATGGCAGCATTGCACGCCTCCGGCCTGACGCTGAAATACGACCAGCGGACCGTCATCGAGGGACTTTCCGCAGACATCCCCGAGGGCAAAGTGACCATGATCGTCGGCGCCAACGCCTGTGGCAAATCCACCCTGCTCCGGGGGCTCGCCCGGCTACTCAAGCCCGCTGCGGGCGTGGTCACCCTGGACGGCAAAGACATCCACAGCCGGCCCGCCCGCGAAGTTGCCCGCACCCTTGGCCTGCTCCCGCAACACCCGACGGCGCCGGACGGCATCACGGTCCGGGACCTCGTGGGCCGGGGCCGCTACCCCCACCAGGGCTTCTTCCGAAACCGCTCGGCGGAGGATGAGCGCGCCGTGCAGCGCGCGATGGCCGCCACCGCAACGCTGGAACTCGCCGAACGGAGCGTGGACGAACTCTCCGGCGGGCAGCGCCAGCGCGTCTGGATTGCGATGGCCCTGGCGCAGGAAACCGAGGTGCTGCTCCTGGACGAGCCGACGACCTACCTGGACCTCGCCCATCAGGTGGAGGTCCTGGATCTCATCACGGACCTCAACCGGCAGCGCGGCACCACGGTGGCGATCGTGCTGCACGACCTCAACCTCGCTGCACGGTACGCGGACCACGTCATCGCCCTGAAGAGCGGGAGGATCGTGGCGCAGGGGGCTTCCGCGGCGGTGGTGACTGAGGAACTGGTCCGCGACGTGTTCGGACTGGAGTGCCGCGTGGTGCCGGACCCGGTTTCCGGCACTCCGCTGATCATCCCGTTCGGCCGCCACCACACTGGGTCCGCCGCTGAGTCAGCGGACGCCGAAAGCCCGAATCCAACCCTGGAGCTGGTCCCATGACCGCAACGAACCACACCGCCCGTCCCGCCCATGGTCAGCTGGCCACCGAACCCATGACCCGGGCGTTCGAGGTCCGGGTGACGGCGGTCCAGCATCTCAGCCCGAACTTTCGACGGATCACCTTCGGCGGCTACGCGCTGCGGGACTTCGGTGTGCACGGCGGCACCCTGGACCTGCGGGTCAAGCTCATGATCCCGTCGCTGGCGGCGGACGGCACCCCCGTACCGCTCCCGGAATTCCGGACGGAGCAGGCCGGCTGGTACCGCGGGTGGCTGGCCATGGACCCGGCAACCCGCGGATCCATGCGCACCTACACGGTGCGGCAGGAGCGCCTCGACGCCGTCTACCCGGAAATCGACGTCGACTTCGTGCTGCACTTCGACGCCGAGGGGAAGGGCGGCCCGGCCGCCAACTGGTCCCTGAACGCCAGGCCCGGGGACGCCATAACCCTGATCGGGCCCAATATCAGGGCCGCCCACTGCGTCACGGCGGAAACCTACTCCGGCATCGAGTGGCGGCCGGGCCTGGCCCAGCGCGTGCTTCTCGCCGGGGACGAAACCGCCGTCCCCGCGATCAGCGCCATCCTCGAAAGCCTCCCGTCCTATCTAAGCGGGCACGCCATCCTCGAGGTACCGGCGGCCGGCGACTTTCAGGACCTCCGGACCGACGCCGACGTCGACATCACCTGGCTTGCCCGCGGCACGGCGATCGGCCGCTCCCGTCCGCACGGCCAACTGCTGCACGAGGCGGTCCGGGCAGCGGTTCCCCTGCCCGGCTGGGTGGGCATCACATCCGCCGGCCAGGCCGCCGGACCCGAGCCTGAGGACGTCAACGTGGACCAGGACATCCTTTGGGAAACCCCCGCCCGGATGGACGCCGCCGCGATCGGCGCCAGCAAGAACCCGCACAAGCCCGCGGGCGCCCTGCCGTTCTACGCCTGGATCGCCGGCGAGGCCGGGGCCATCAAGGAGCTGCGCCGGTACCTGGTGCGGGACGTGGGGATTGACCGGAAGCAGGTGGCGTTCATGGGGTACTGGCGGCAGGGCAAGGCCGAGCTCTAAACCCGAAGCACCCGCCGGCGGTCGGCTCACCTGCTGTGCCCCGCGTGTTAACCCCGACGTCGTGCAGCCGGGCTACCGTGGCGCCATGGCCGAGAACCTTCTAAGCACGGGCCCTGACGGGCGGCGGGTTTACGTTGCCCTGGGGGATTCCTTCACCGAGGGGGTGGGTGACTACAACCTCCGGCTGCCCAACGGCGTGCGTGGCTGGGCGGACCGGGTGGCGGAGCAGCTGGCCAAGTCGGAACCGGGCTGGAACTACGCAAACCTTGCCGTGCGCAGCAAGAGGCTGCGCCACGTCGTCGCCGAACAGCTGGAACCGGCGCTGGCCATGCAGCCGACGCTCATCACCTTGTATGCCGGCGGAAACGACATTCTGGATATTGGGACCGACATCCAGGTCCTGATGCGGGACTACGAGTCGCTGGTCGCGCGGCTATCCGTTACCGGGGCAACGCTGGTGCTGTTCACGGGATTCGACGTCAGGGTCTCGGCGTTGCTGGAACCGCTGAAGAAGCGCAACGCCATCTACAACCAGCGCGTCCGCGAGGTGGCCGCCCGGTACGAGGCTGTGCTGGTGGACTATTGGTGCTTTGACGCGTTCTACGACCCGCGGATGTGGGATTCGGACCGACTGCACATGTCCAAAGCAGGCCACAAGTACCTCGCCGGGCAAGTCCTGGACCAACTCGGCGTCCCGCACAAGGTCAAGCCCAAGGAGTGGGAGCCGCCCGCGAAACTGGGCCTCCGGGACTGGGAGCGAAGGCAGCGCCGCTGGGTCCGTGACTGGGTCCTGCCGCTGTTCGGGCGCAAGCTCCGCGGCGTCACGTTGGGGGACGAGCTCAGCCCCCGCTGGCCGGAGCCGGTCAGGGTCCCGCAGAAGGGCGGACTGAAGAAACTGACCGCCAAAATCGCCGTGGACCAAGCCGCACCGGACTAAGCCGGACAGGGCCGGGCGCTCAGCTGTCCAGCAGGTTTTCGTAGCCCGGGGCCACCCGGTTGGCATGGAACTCCATAACCTCGAATTCGGCAACCCCGTTCACAGAGAACGGGTCATTGGCCAGCACAGCATCAAGGACCGACCGGTCAGCGTTGGAGAGCAGCAGCGCGCCCGTGCGTGGAATCTTCCGCCCCGCAACCATAAAAACGCCTTGGTCGAAGGCGTCCTGCAGCCACGTGACGTGCGCCGGGAGATGGAAGTCAACGATCTCTTCGGGGACCTTGTAGGTCAGGGAGACTACGTACATAGGGCCAGCCTACTGCCTGGGCACAGCCCGGCAGGGGGACGCCTATCATCCGAATCAGCGCAGTTGAACCGTCAAGCTTTAGTTCTCCTAGACTGTGACCATGACTGAACCGCGCTGGCTGAACGCCGACGAACGCCGGGCCTGGCTGGCCCAGCTGAGCATCAACACACTGCTTCCGGCGGCCCTGGACACGCACCTCCACCACGCGCGCAAGCTCTCCCTCTTTGACTACAACGTCCTCGCGATGCTCTCCGAGGCCGAAGGCCACTATCTGGCCATGAGTGAACTGGCCGCGCGCACCAGCGCCTCGCTGTCCCGGCTGTCCCATGTGGTCACCAAGCTGCAGGCCCGCGGGTGGGTGGAGCGCCGCCCGCACCCCGGCGATGCCCGGGTCACGACGGCGCACCTCACCGGCGCCGGGATGGAAACCATCGAGGAACTCGCCCCCGCCCACGTCGGGGCCGTCCGTTCGTTGTTCCTCGATGCACTGAGCGAGGAGGACGTCGCCGACCTCGCCAGGATCGGCGAGAAAATCGTCGGCCGCCTGGATAAGGACCACTGGATCCTGCGGGACAGCAAACAGGCCTGAGACCCACCGGCCAGGCTTCCCCGAACGCGGCGTCGCCTAGTGTTGGCACTATGGAATCGCCGATCGACAGCTACCTGCGCCAGATCCACGCCGAGATTGCCAGGCTCAAGGACGGCACGCCGTACAGCACCATTCCGGCGATGGCCAACGTGGATCCGGACAACTTCGGCATCGCCCTTGCCACGGTGGACGGCCAGGTGTACGAGGTGGGGGACACCCGCGAGGAATTCACCATCCAGTCCATTTCCAAGCCGTTCACCTACGGGCTGGCCCTGGAGGATCTGGGCTGCGACGCCGTGGATGCCAAGGTGGACGTCGAGCCCTCGGGTGATTCCTTCAACGAGATTTCCCTGGCCGCGGGGACCGGCCGCCCGGCAAATGCCATGATCAACGCCGGCGCCCTCACCGCCACCTCCCTGATCAAGGGCTCCGGCGGGCAGTCCGGCTTCAAGCGGATTCTCAGCACGTATTCAGCCTTCGCCGGCCGGCAGCTCTCGGTCAGCGAGAAGGTCTATGAATCCGAGGTTAAGCACGGCCACCGCAATACTGCCCTTGCGCACCTGCTGCGTTCCTTCAACATCATCGAAGATGACCCCACCCCGGTCCTTGAGGACTATTTCCGCCAATGCTCGGTGCTGGTGAATTGCTTTGACCTTTCCATCATGGCCGCCACGCTTGCCAATATCGGCCGGAATCCGCTCAGCGGCAAGCAGGTGCTGGAGATAGGGCCGGTGGAGCGGGTGCTCTCGGTAATGATGACCTCCGGGATGTATGACGACGCCGGAGCATGGATCAGCAGCGTCGGCATGCCCGGAAAGAGCGGCGTGGCCGGCGGGATCATCGCGGTGCTGCCCGGTCAGGTGGGCCTCGCCGTCTACTCGCCGCCGCTGGACGAGCACGGCAGCAGCGTGCGCGGGCTGGCAACCGCCCAGCGGCTTTCCCGGGACATGGAACTGCACTTCGTCCGCGCGGCGCGGACCGGCCGGTCCGCCATCCTCGCCGCGTACGATGTCACCGAGACGCCCTCGGGCATCCGCCGCAACGACGAGGCCGCCGATGTCCTCCGCGCCCACGGCCACCGGGCCCGCGTGATCGAGCTCAACGGCGACCTGCTCTTCGCCGGAACCGAGTCCATGGTGCGGGAGCTCAGCGCGCTGGAGGACGACGTCGAACTTGTGGTCCTGGATCTGCGCCGCACGGACCAGGTTGGCGAGGTCGCTGTACGGATGCTGGGCACGGCCCGGGAGGGGATGGCCCGCGCCGGCCGCGGACTCGTGCTGATCGAGGCGGACGGCTCGGTGGCGGAGTCGTTGAACCAGGCAACCGGCCAGCCGGTGCCGTCCTACGCCACCCGGAACGCCGCCGTCGAATACTGCGAAAACCGTCTGCTGGCGCACTACGGGAACCAGCTGCTGTTGCCGGATCACGTTCCGGTGACCGCCTCGCCCGCCCTGGCGCCGCTGGAGGACGCGGACGCCGTGGCTTTGCAGGCCCTGATGACAGCGAGGAAGTACGACGACGGCGACGTCATCCGCCGCGTCGGGCTTCGGTTTGGCGGGGTCTACTTCATCACCTCCGGCAAGGTCAGCAGCACCTCCCCGGGGCCCACCGCTGACCGGGTCAAACTCAATACCCTCAGCGCGGGCATGACGTTCGGTGAACTGGCGCTCGGCAGCGGCAACCGGCAGGAGACCACGGTGCGGGCAGTCGGCCCGGTCGAAGTCATGGTGCTCAGCGCTGAGTCCATCGCGGAGCTGGAAGAGAGCGAGCCGCGACTGGCCATCGGCCTGTGGAAGGCCCTCACCCGGGACGCCTACACCCGGGTGGAGCAATACCTGCGCGAATCGGCCGTCCGGATCCGGGAGTAGCTGCCGACCCGTTGTCCCCTGCTTTGTTTGCTTGGGGCAACTGCTGGCAGACTGGGCGTATGGATTTCACGTCCCGCTATGTAGCCATCGGAGACTCTTTCACGGAAGGCGTCGGCGACGACGACCCTGCCCGTCCCAACGGCGTCCGGGGCTGGGCTGACCGGGTAGCCGAGCAGCTGGGCGCAGCAGACCCGGGGTTCGGCTACGCGAACCTCGCCATCCGCGGGAGAAAACTCCGCCAGATCATGGCAGAGCAGGTGGACGCCGCCGTCGAACTCAAACCGACGCTCGTGAGCATCTACGCCGGCGCAAATGACATCCTCCGCCCCCGGGTTGACGTCGACGAGCTGCTGGGGGAATACGACGCCGGCATCCGCAAACTCAAGGCCGCCGGCGCCACCGTGGTGATGTTCACCGGCTTCGACGCCCGCGGCTCCAAGATTTTCGGCACCATGCGCGGCCGCACCGCCATCTACAACGAGCTGGTCCGCGGAATCGCCGGCGACCACGGCGCCCTGCTGGTGGACTACTGGCGCTTCAGTGAATATTACGACTGGGGCATGTGGGGCACCGACCGGATGCATATGTCCGCCGCCGGCCACGCGAACATGGCCAGGCGCGTCCTCACCGTCCTGGAGCACCGCCACACGATAGACATCCCGCCCATGACGCCGGTGCCGGACCTGGGCAGAGCAGAGGCAGTCCGTGCCAACGCCCGCTGGGTCCGCGAATTCGCCGGGCCGTGGGTGGTCCGCCGGGTCACGGGGAAATCCTCGGGAGACGGCCTGACTCCCCGCTACTCCCGGCTCACGCACCTCTAAGCGCGGAAACCCGGCGTCGCGAGCACGTCCACGTGGAAGGCTGCCCTTTATGCACCCCGGCACACCGGATTGGTCTTTAATTCGCCAACCTCGTAGACTTGGTAGGCGCTAGGTGGCGCGGAGCGTGTGCAATTGCTCCGGTTGGCGGGAATTGTCGGAAGAATCGACAGTCCTGGCGGCCGGTAGTTAGGGGCTCAAGTTGCGTGCACTCCTGTATTCGCCCAGCATCCCGGTACTTCGTGGTGGCTTTCCGAAAGGTTTCCCCCGCCCGGTACCCGTGGCCCACAATCTTCGCCGCAATGATGAAAGCAGCCGGTTTACGCCATCTGCCTGCACACTGCGGAACTATCGATCATGTGTGGGGCTGGACTGCGGACGCTGCCTGCCGCACGGTTGAGCGGGAACTCCGCCAACCGTTTCGTTCAGTTTTGAGGAGAGTCGTCATGGCAGCACACTGCCAGGTGACCGGAGCCGAGCCGGGCTTTGGACACAGCATTTCGCACTCGCACCGCCGCAACAAGCGCCGGTTCGACCCGAACATCCAGAAGAAGCGCTACTGGGTTCCGTCCCTGCGCCGTAATGTCACCCTGCAGCTCTCTGCAAAGGGCATCAAGACCATCGACGTACGTGGCATCGATGCAGTTGTCGCCGCCATCCTGGCACGAGGAGTGAAGCTCTAATGGCAAAGGATAAGGACGTACGTCCGATCATCAAGCTCAAGTCGACCGCGGGCACGGGTTACACCTACGTGACGCGGAAGAACCGTCGTAACGACCCGGACCGCATGGTTCTGAAGAAGTACGACCCCAAAATCCGCCAGCACGTCGAATTCCGAGAGGAGCGCTAAACACATGGCTAAGAAGTCAATGATCGCTAAGAACGAACAGCGTAAAGTCATCGTCGAGCGTTACGCTGCAAAGCGCCTCGAGCTGAAGAAGGCTCTGGTTGATCCCAACTCGACCGACGAAGTCCGCGAAGCTGCACGCCTCGGCCTGCAGAAGCTGCCCCGCAACGCGTCACCGGTACGTCTGCGTAACCGCGACATCATCGATGGCCGCCCCCGCGGCACCTTCCAGAAGTTCGGTATCTCCCGTGTTCGCTTCCGCGACATGGCTCACCGCGGTGAGCTCCCGGGTATCAAGAAGTCTTCCTGGTAATTCAGCAGTCCTGAATCCAGTGGCTTGAGGAGGGGCCGGCAACCGTTTGGTTGCCGGCCCCTCCTGCGTTTAAGTGCGGGTCTCCGGTCGCCCCATGGTGGACGGGATGCTGTCTGCCGGTTCGCGGCCACCGCGGGTGGGGCTGGTTTGCGGTGGGGGTTGGGTGGGTGTATTGTTTTCTAAGTCGCCACGGGGGAGACCAGCGGATTTGCTGGGAACCGGAGGCGGCCAATCCCCTAATTTTCAAGGCCAGGATCTGGTTGGCGTTTTGTGCGCTGCGGGTTCGGGTGGGGGCGGTGTGGTTGCTGGTGTGGTCCTGGAAGCGGGATTTGCATCGGGGGCTGGTGCCGGGTAGGTTTGGGAAGTTGCTCCGGAGCGATCCGCGACTGTTTGGTTGTGGTGGTGCCGGGTGTGTCTGTTGTTTGAGAACTCAATAGTGTGCCAAGTTTGTTGATACCAATTTATTGTATTGAATTGGTTGAANTCGCCGGATTCCCGCCACCCCACCGGACACCCCTATGGACGCGACGGAATGTGAGAAGGCTTCCCCCGGACGCAGGGGAACCTGACGGAGGATCGGCCCGGAGAGGGCCTGCACTCCGCGGGAACCTGGGGGAGCGTCGTGGGAGGGCGCCCGGGAAGGGGGACTGACAGCCGCAGGCGGTGCTTCGGCGCCGTCCGCTGTCGGCGAAATATCACCTCTAAAGGCCCCGATTCCCGTGATTTTTCCCGGAAAACGCCGAAAACACGCGGAATTTGCCGTCTCCACGGCGGCAAGCTGGTAGGTTTTCGAACAGTGGCTTGTGCGCATGCCGTGTGCAGGCTCCAGGAATCATGACCGTCCAGGAGGACATAAATGGCTAAGAACCGTAGTGAACTTGTTGCAGAGGTAGCAGGCAAGGCTGGCACCAGCCAGGCAGCCGTCAACTCCGTGCTGGATGCACTGTTCGAGGTTTTCGAGACCTCTGTCGCCGCGGGCGAAAAGATCACCATCCCGGGCTGGCTCGCAGTTGAGCGCACCGACCGTGCAGCTCGCACCGGCCGAAACCCGCAGACGGGCGAGACCATCCAGATCGCAGCCGGCCACAGCGTGAAGCTGACCGCCGGTTCCAAGCTGAAGGCTGCAGTCGCCAAGAAGAAGAAGTAGTCTTCGAACGCGTCAAAGGAGCGGCAACCGTAGGGTTGCCGCTCCTTTTGCGCTTAAGGCAGTGTGCTTGCATTCAACGCCGGGTGCGGCTGTCTTCACCGATTCGGCACGCAGGCAGGCGTAGCGGACAATGGACATGTGCCTTCCGCAGCAAATCCCCGTGCCACAGCAGCCCCGCCAGCCCCCGCCGGGGGGGCGCGGGGCCCTGCTGCCCGCGTGATCTCTCCCGCCTGGCAGCTGGCCGGCCTCCTGGCGCTGTTTGTGGGCCTCGCAGCGGCATTGCTGTTCTCCGGGGCCGCAGCGGCCCGCCAGGTCTCAGACCCGGGCGCCCTGGTTCGCTGGGGACTTCCCATCAGCAAAGCGGTCCACAACGTCTCGCTGGCCACCGTGATCGGCGGGCTGCTCTTCGCCGTCGGCATCCTGCCAAGGAGCCTTTCAAGCTCGCGGTCCAAGGACAAAGACAGGCACGCACCAGAGCATCCAGCCTTCACCCGCGCCCTGGCCGCGGCCGCAGCGGCAGGGGCCGTCTGGACCCTGTCCTCGATCGCCGTGCTGGTGTTGAGCTACTCGGACATCGCGGGCCAGGGAATCTCCGGGGATCCCGAGTTCACCCGCTCCTTGGTCTACTTCATGACCGATATCGAGACCGGCCGGGCCTGGCTGGCAGTGGTTGTGATCGCCGCCGTCGTCACCACCGCGCTCTTCGGCGTCCGCTCCCGGGGTGCCCTGGCGGCAACCCTGGTGCTGTCCCTGATCGGGCTGGTGCCGGCCGCGCTGATTGGCCACTCCGCCAGTTCCAATGATCACGAAGGTGCCATCAACTCACTTGGCCTCCACCTCGTGGGCGTCTCGGCCTGGGTGGGCGGCATCATCATGCTGGCGCTGCTCTCCGGAGCCCTGACCGGAACCTCGGCCGGCGGCAAAACGGACATCACCGAGCCCGCGCTCCGCCGCTTCTCTTCACTGGCAGGATTCGCCTTCGTCCTCGTCTTCTCCTCCGGCGTGATCAATTCCGCCATCCGCATCACCGGCTGGGGCGACCTCTTCGGCTCCGCCTACGGACAGCTCATCCTGGCCAAGGCCACCGCCACCCTCGTGCTGGGCGGTATCGGGCTCATGCATCGCCGCTGGGTCATCCCGCAGCTTGGGAGCCAGGGCGGCGGCATGTCAGCTCGGCGTGTGCTCTGGCAGCTCGTCGTCGTCGAACTGCTGGTGATGGGGGCGACGTCGGGAATCGCCGTCGCGCTGGGCCGTTCAGCGCCGCCGGAGCCCACCACCGGCGCTCCCGACGCGACGCCGGCCTTCATCCTCTCCGGCTACGATCTTCCGCCGGAACTCACCCCGGAGCGCTGGCTCACCGAGTGGCGCCTCGACTGGCTCTGGGTCGCCGTCGCGGTCTTCGGACTGGTGACGTACGTCCTCGGCATCCGGAAGGTGCTTAAGCGCGGCGACTCCTGGTCCTGGTTCCGTGCCGTCAACTGGGTGATCGGACTGGCTGTCCTGACGTACGTAACCTCAGGACCGCCGTCGGTCTACGGCCGGGTGCTGTTCTCGGCGCACATGGTGGACCACATGGCGCTGACCATGGTGGCCCCCATATTCCTCGTCCTCGGCGCGCCTGTGACGCTGGCTTTGCGGGCACTGACGCCGCGAAGGGACAGCTCCCGCGGGCCGCGCGAGTGGCTGCTGATCTTCGTCCACTCGAAGTTCTCCCAGCTCGTGACGCATCCACTGTTCGCGGCCGCCAACTTCGCCGGCTCGATCGTCCTCTTCTACTACTCGGACGCTTTCGGCTATGCCATGCGCGAGCATGTGGGCCACGAGCTGATGAACCTGCACTTCGCCCTCACCGGCTATATCTTCGTGCTGACCATGATCGGCACCGACCCCTTGCCCCGGCGCGCGCCGTACCCGATGCGCCTGCTGCTCCTGCTGGCCACGATGGGCTTTCACGCCTTCTTCGGCGTCGCGATCATGGGCGGCACCGGACTGCTGGCCGCGGACTACTTTGGCAACCTCGGCCGGACCTGGGGCCCCTCTGCCCTGCTGGACCAACAGCTGGGCGGCGCGGTGGCGTGGGGCATCGGGGAGGTGCCCACCCTGCTGGTGGCAATCGGCGTCGCCGTCATGTGGTCCCGCTCCGATGCGCGCGAGTCCAAGCGCACCGACCGGGCGGCGGACAGGAATAACGACGCCGATCTCACTGCTTACAACGATATGTTTGCCAAGCTGGCCGAGCGCGACTCCAAGCTTGCCGAACGCAATTCAAAGCTGGAAGGACGCTGATGACAGAAACCGTACGCACACACCACCGGGTCCGGGCCTCCGAACTCGTGGGCCGCAACTGGCTGAACACCGGCGGCAAGTCCCTGGACCTCGAATCCCTGCGCGGCAAGATCGTGATGCTCGACTTCTGGACTTTCTGCTGCATCAACTGCCTGCATGTCCTGGACGAACTCCGGCCGCTCGAGCAGCAATACTCCGATGTCCTGGTGACGGTGGGCGTGCACTCGCCCAAGTTCGAGCACGAAGCTGATCCGGTGGCACTGGCCGCGGCCGTGGAACGCTACGAGATCCGCCACCCGGTCCTGGACGATCCCGAACTGGACACCTGGAAGGCCTATGCCGCGCGCGCCTGGCCCACCCTGGTGGTCATCGATCCCGAAGGCTACATCGTGGCGCACCTCTCCGGCGAAGGCCACGCTGACGGTCTCGCCGTGCTGATCCCCGAACTGATCGCTGAGCACGAGGCGAAGGGCACCCTGCACCGCGGTGACGGCCCCTATGTGGCGCCGGAGCCGACGTCGGGCACCCTGCGATTCCCGGGCAAGGCCTTATACCTCCCGGCCGGCCGCGGGGCCGGAAAAGCCACGGAGGCGGGATCCTGGCTTGTTACGGACACCGGCCACCACCGCCTCGTGGAACTCTCCACCGATTTCCGGACCGTGCTGGCCAGCTACGGTTCGGGCGACAAGGGCCATGCCGACGGCAACGCCGTGACGGCGCGGTTCAACGAACCGCAGGGCCTGGTTCTGCTCCCGGAAGATGTCGCTGCCGAGGCCGGCTACGACGTCGTGATCGCCGACACCGTGAACCACCGCCTCCGCGGGCTCTCCCTCGCCGACGGATCCGTCCGCACCCTGGCCGGCAACGGCGTTCAGCGGCTCCTTGAGACCGGCCCGGCCCGGGTTGACGAGGAGGGCGCCGCCTACGGTGCCCGGCTGGAAGCGGACCCCCTGCAGGTCTCGCTGAGCTCGCCGTGGGACGTCGTCTGGTCCGCCAGGCTCAACGCCGTGGTGGTGGCGATGGCCGGTGTGCACCAGATTTTCAGCTTCGCCCCGCTTTCCGGCGCGGTGTCCATCATTGCCGGCAACGGCCTTGAGGGCCTGCTGGACGGCCGGGCCGGGGAAGCCTGGTTTGCCCAGTCCTCCGGCCTCGCCGAGGACGCGGAGGGCAACATCTGGGTGGCGGACTCCGAGACCTCTGCCCTGCGCAAGCTAGTGATCGAGGACGACGGCGCCATCACGGTCGAGTCGGCCGTCGGCCAGGGCCTGTTCGACTTCGGCTTCCGCGACGGTCCCGCCGCCGAGGCCCGGCTGCAGCACCCGCTCGGTGTGACGGTGCTTCCCGACGGGTCGGTGGCGATCGCCGACACCTACAACGGTGCCGTCCGCCGCTACGACCCCGTCTCTGATACAGTCTCCACGCTCGCGCGCGGGCTGTCCGAGCCCTCCGACGTGATTGTGGACCACACCCACGTTGCCGGCGCCGAGCCGCTGCTGGTGGTGGTCGAGGCCAACAATCACCAGCTGGTCTACGTGCCCATCCCGAAGGAAGCCCAGCAAGTGGACGAGGGCGCGGCCCAGACCCACCGGCCCAAGAGCCCCGTGGCCCCCGGGCTACTGGAGCTGAAGGTCCGCTTCACCGCGCCGACCGGGCAGAAACTGGACCACCGCTGGGGGGATCCCACCCAGCTGAAGATCTCCTCCACTCCGGCGAAGCTGCTGGTCTCCGGGGGCGGGACCTCCGTGGGGCTGGTCCGCACGCTGGAACTGGCGTCCGACATCCCCGAGGGGGTGCTGCACATTAGCGCCCGTGCCGCGGCCTGCGACGGCCCTGAGGATACGGACGGCGAGATCCCGGACCACGCCGCCTGCCACCTGTACCAGCAGGACTGGGGCATCCCGGTGCTGCTGCAGGCCGACGGCGACACTGAACTGGTGCTGGATCTGCGCGGAATGGACTAGCCCGGATTTTTCATGATGGTCGGGTGGGCGGTCAGGTCAGGGTCTGATTCCCGTTCCGTTTGATTTTTATGGTTTTGGGCGTGCTGGAGGGGCCTGTTGTCGCTGGTTGGGCGTCGGGTTCCA